>DJYL01000234.1:0-4111 GCA_002448495.1 Pseudoselenomonas ruminantium
GGAGCGCAGATGAGCAGGCAGAGCGCCTGCACAGCGGCATGATAAAAACTAAGTGCCATCTTATAACCCTCCCCAAATCAAGACAATAACCATCGCAATCATGGTATAACCGATATAGAGCCGCACACTGCCCTGCTGTACGATGCGCAGGGTATCGGCCAATTTGACCATAATGTGTTCGACCGGACGATAAAGTCTGTCCGTGAACTGGTCAGGAATCAGCAGATTGTAATGAAGCTTGCGGCCAAAATACGCATGGTCCCGCTGCAGGAAAACGCGCTCGCGGCGTGGCTTCAGAATAAAGTCAAAGGCGCGGCGCAAAGGCTTGGAAAAGCCAGTCGCCGTATACTGCTGGCGGCGGGTCGGTTCCGTACCGCAGTTCCAGGTCACATCCTGGCGGACGATAATCCTGTCGCTGCTGATGGTCATGAGCAGCAGTGCGGTGAGCACCAAGGCCGCGAGCAGGATAAGCAGCGGATTAAACACCGACTCCGACTGGCCGCCGTTCCACCACAGGCCGATAACATCACCGGCAGGAATCGCCAACGGACTCGTCACGAGTACATGGCGCATAAGGTTGACAACCGGGGCCGGCATAATACCCATGGCCAGAATCGCCAGTGCCTCCAGCCCCATGCCGGCCAGCATGGTAAAGGGCATTTCGTGTGCTTTGAGCACGAGATTGGAGCGGCGGCGTCCCAAAAAGGTAACGCCATAGAGCCGCACAAAGCAGCCAAGTGCCAAAGCGCCCGTGAGCCCCAGCAGGATGAAGGCAAAGATGACGAGCAGACGCAGTTCCGGCGTGCCGGATTCATAGGCCAGCGTCATCATGCCCTGCAGGGTCAGCCATTCACCGACCAGCCCGCCCGTAAACGGCAGGGAGGCCAGCGACATAGAACCCACCAGCGTAAACGCTGCTGTCCAGGGCATCTTCTTCAACAGTCCGCCCAAGAGCTCCACATTACGCGTGCCCGTAGCGTGCATAACCGCACCAGCACTCATAAAGAGCAGGCATTTCATCAGGCTGTGAGCAAAGGAATGTACAAGCACCGCCGTAAACGCGACCACCGACAGATAAGGTCTGTCCAGTGCCACCAGAATCATGCCGCAGCCAAAGGCGGCAAAGATAATGCCCATATTTTCCACAGAGGAATACGCCAGAATACGCTTCATATCCTTTTCCATGGAAGCATAGAGCACGCCCAGGAACGCCGATACGAGGCCCACCACCATGACGATGAGGCCATAGGCAAACACATCAGCACCGATGAATTCAAAGACAAAGCGGCCAAAGCCGTAAACCGCCACTTTCAGCATAACACCGCTCATGAGCGCCGACACATGGGAAGGTGCCGCCGGATGTGCATTGGGCAGCCATACATGCAAAGGCATCAGACCGGATTTCAAGGCAAACCCGGCAAAAGCACAGCCAAAGGCAATATGCTTCAGCACCGGCGGCAGCTCGCTATGCGCCAAATCGGCAAAGGCAAAGCTCTCTGCCCCGCTGCCCAAGAGATAAAACGCCATCAAAATGGCCGCCGTGCCCAAATGGGTCATGACCATATACTGGTATGCTGCACTGACCACCTGTTTCTTCTCGCTCTCATGATTCACGAGCAGGAAAGAAACCAGCGCCATAACTTCCCAGGCCAGAATAAAGGTAAAGGCATCACCTGCGAGCACCACCAAAACCATCGAGCCTAAAAAAAGGTTCCAAAGCCCCGTCAGCTGACGGATGCGGGCACCCAGATAGCCACGGCCATAGCCCATGCCATACAGGCTGACCGCCGTTCCCGACAAGCCGATAATCACGAGGAAAGCCGCTGCCCAGCCGTCAATCACCAGCGAGTAACGGCCAAACTGCAGCATGCCGCCTCCTGCCAGCCCCAAGAGTTCCTGTGAGGCCAGCCCCAACACCATAAGGCTGGCAATAACCGCCAGCCCCATGGATACATAATGGGCAGCTAATTCCAGCCGCTTAGGCCAAATCAGCGCCAGCGTTCCAAGGCCATAAAGCCCTAACGCCCCCATAAAAGATTCCATACGTTCCTCCCATAAATTAATAATTGCTTGAATGAATATAGTAACTTTGACATTATACCGCAAACCGCCACAGCTGAAAAGGTTTCTGCCAAAAAAATCTCCCGCAGCCGCTTGGCAAAATTTGACCCTGCATGAGGGGCAATGCTATAATGAAATTTATGCTATTTAATTGTAACTTTAAGGAGAATAAATCATGAGTCTTGACGGCTTTTCCATGCGTCCGCTGGTGCGCGAGTTAAACAACACCTTGGCTGGCGGCCGCATTGATAAAATAACCCAGCCCAATAAACAATCCATTGTCCTGTCCATTCGTCAGCCGGGACAAAACCAGCAGCTGCATATCTGCATCAATTCCCAAAATCCCGCGGCACATCTGATGACCAAGAATCTGGAAAACCCTCCGGAGCCGCCGGTCTTTTGCATGGTGCTCCGCAAGCAGCTCGAAACCGGCCGCATTGCCGCCATCCGTCAGCATGGCCTTGACCGCATTCTGCTCATGGATGTGGACTCTATTGCCGCCGGCGGCAAAATCGTAACCAAAACCCTGATTATGGAACTGATGGGCAAATACAGCAATATGATTCTCGTGCAGGACGGCGTAATCATTGATGCCCTGCGCAAAATCGGCACCAACAGCAGCCGCGTGCGCACCGTCCTGCCCGGCGACACCTACGAACTCCCCCCGGGACAGGACAAGCTGGATATTTTTGTGACCCCCATAAGTGATGTTATCGCTAAACTGCGCCAACTTGCCCCCGAAGAACGGTTAGACAAAGCACTTTTGGCAACCTGCATGGGCTTTGGCCCCGTTTCAGCCAAAGAAGTCTGCTTTAGTGCCGGACTTGCCCCCAGCACACGCTTAAATACCTTGGACGAGGCCGACTATCAGTCCCTCGAATCTGCCCTGACGGAAGTACGCGATGCCGCAAGCCAGGAACAGGCTGCCCCCGTAATTCTTCTCGACGAACACCAAAAAGTGCTGGCCATGGCCTCCTTCCCCCTGCACTATTTGCCACAAGCCATTACACTTAATTTTGAATCCATCAGCGCCATGCTCGAAAAGGCTAGTGCTTTAGCGGGAAGTTATGTCCTGCCGGACAAGGACCGATTCAAGAAGCTCGTCAAGAATGAACTGCACCGCGCAGAAAACAAGCTGGTCAAACTCGATGAAGAAATTGCCGCCGCTGAAAATGCTGAAGAATACAAAATCCGCGGCGACAATCTGATGACCTATCAGTACCAGTACAATGACCATGAGGATGCTGCTATTACTGTCGCCAATATTTACAGCGAAACAGGCGAAGAAATCACCATTCCCCTCGACCAGCGCTATACCATCATTCAGAATATGCAGCTTTGCTACAAAAAATACGATAAACTCAAGCGCGCACAGGAACTCCTGCAGGTTCAGCGGCAGGAATGCGAAGCTTCCATCACCTACCTAGAAAGCATTGAAGCCTCGCTAATGGCGTCCGCCAGCCTTGGCGAAATCGCCGAAATCCACAATGAACTGGTAGAAGGCGGTTACTTGCGCGAAAAGCTCAAACGCAAAAACAACGACAAGCCATCCCATCCCTTCCGCTTTACCGCTCCCGATGGCACGCAAATTCTCGTGGGAAAGAACAACTACCAGAACGACAAGCTGACCTGCAAAACCGCCAGCTTCAACGACACCTGGTTCCATACGCAGAACATCCCCGGTTCCCACGTCATCCTGCGCAACGGCGGCATCGAGCCCAACGAAGACACGATTCTATTATGTGCCCAACTCGCTGCCCACTTCAGCAAAGCACAGGGTTCCTCAAAAGTACCTGTAGATTACACCGAAATCCGTTACGTCAAAAAGCCTTCCGGCAGCAAGCCCGGCTTCGTCATCTTCACCAATCAGAAAACCCTCTATATCACCCCCGACGAAGCCGAACTTGCGCCTATTTTGGCCCAAGACCCGCAATAAATCTTATTAACAGCCTATTTACTGGCACAACCTCATCCGTCAGTCATTGGGAACCATACTATATAATACTAAGCCCGTGGGGCTGGTAATATTTTTCCGCAGCTTTTGACAAGC
>DJYL01000234.1:4291-7862 GCA_002448495.1 Pseudoselenomonas ruminantium
CCTGCCTAAGCAAAGGAAAAGTATCATCAGCCACCGGGCGTCTATTCAAGCAGGTGAATACACGAACAACAAATGGTATTTATTCACCCAGCCTTGGTCATTGCAAATTTCTGCTTCGTAAGCTTCGCATGACTCACCATTTCCTTGGCATTATCCAGAGAAGCGGTAGTCACATCCACACCGGATGCCATGCGGGCAATCTCGCTGATGCGTTCGCGCTCAGTAAGCGGCCGCACCTGTGTAACCGTGGATTCACCGGCACTGGTCTTGGCGATATAGAGATGATTGTCCGCCATGCAGGCAATCTGCGGCAGATGCGTAATGCAGAGCACCTGCTTATACTGCGCCACAAGCGCAATGCGTTCCGCTACCATCTGCGCGGTGCGCCCGCCAATCCCCGTGTCAATTTCATCAAAGACCATGCTGGGCACAGACGAATCCCTTGATGCTGCCACCGTCTTAATGGCCAGCGCAATACGGGACAATTCACCGCCGGAAGCCACCTTCGACAACAGTTTTTCTTCCTCACCGGGATTGGCGGAAAAATACATGGCTACGCTGTCGACACCATTCGCGAGGAATTTTCCTGCCGGTTCTACGCGGATATGGAATGCTGCCTGCGGCATGCCCAGAGCGGCAAGCTGACTGCCAATAGCTTCGGCCAGTTCCTCACCCGCCCGCTGCCGCAGGCCGGTAAGCTCTGCCGCCTTTTTGTCCAGCTTTTCTTCGAGCAGCGCAATTTCCTTTTCGAGCCTTGCCATATCGTCATCGTAGTTTTCGATATCCATGAGTTCCTGCTGCACCTTGCTCTGATGTTCCAGCACATCGGCAATGGTCGCACCATATTTCCGGCACAGGCGGTCAATAACGTCCATGCGGCTCTGAAGCTTGTCCAGTTTTGCAGGCTGGAACTCCAGAGATTCTCCGTAATCCCGCAGTTCTCCTGCCGCCTCCTGCAAGGATATATAGGCCTCTTCCACCATCGTATAGGTATTGGCGAGGCTGTCATCATAACGGCTCATATCCTCAAGGTTCTTCTTGACCTTGGCCACGGCAGTGAGTACGGCAGTGCCGCCGATCCCCACATCCAGAATATTATAGGATTCTTCCACGAATCCCGCGATTTTTTCCGCATGAGAGAGCTTGCGAATTTCCGCATCGAGCTCCTCGTCCTCATTTTCCTTGAGTTCTGCTTCGCTGATTTCCTTGTCCTGCCAGCGCAGCATATCGAGCCGCTGTGCGTATTCTCTGGCCGCCTGTTCTTTCTCTGCCTGTTCTTGTTTTCTTTCCTTCCAAGTGGTAAAAAGCTGCTTATAGCCGGCCAAAGCCTCGATTAAATCCGGGTCGTACTGGTCAAGCAGGGCAAACTGGCTTTCTTCCTTTAAGAGTGCCAGATTTTCATTCTGACCGTGAATATCCACCAAGAATGCACCTATCTGCTTCAAGATTGTGAGTGTTACATGACAGCCGTTGACCAGCACCATGCTGCGGCCGCCTTTGGTCACCTGACGCGTAATGATTAAAAGCCCCTCTGAATCATCAATGGCCTGACCGGAAAGCAGTTCATGAAGTCCCAGTGACTCATCTTCCAGCGTGAATACCGCTTCAACGCGCAGCCAGTCACAGCCGGTGCGAATGGCATCTGAAGACACACGCTGACCTAAGATAGCGCCCAAAGCATCAATCAAAATGGATTTGCCTGCACCGGTCTCACCAGTCAAAATATTTAAACCCTCACCGAACTCCACCTGCACATGTTCCAACAGGGCAAAATTCCAAACCGTTAATGTTTTCAGCATTGAAAGCCCGCTCCTTTACTCCAAGAAAGACTGCAGACGGCGGGTTACCACCGGAGCAGCGCTTTTCGGTTTGACGATGATGAAGATGTTGTCATCGCCGGCTACCGTTCCCAAAATTTCCGGCCAGTTGGCATGGTCAAGCGCCGATGCTACTGTATTGGCGCCGCCGGGCAGAGTCTTGACCACCACGATATTTTCGCTGTAGTCACAATGAATCACCGTATCCTGAAAGAGCCGCTGCATTCGTTCTTCTGTAAAGATGACGGTGTTCTGCATAGGATAGGCATAACGATAGCGTCCGTCTCCTGTGGGAACCTTGATGAGCATCATTTCCTTGATATCCCGGGAAACGGTGGCCTGCGTAACTCTTATACGCTGCTGACGCAGGGCATCAGCCAGTTCTTCCTGCGTTTCGATAATCTGGGTTTCAATGATATTTTTGATTACCGCCTGACGTACACTTTTCACCTTTTCACCTTCTCGTCTGGTTGCTTTTATCGGACTCATTCTTCCACCCCGTAATTTTTCCAAAGCTTGGTTCGTAAAATCTGATAATAATCCTTGTCCTCAAATTTGATAATGCCGGCCTGCACCGTGGACTTCATCACCGTCACCTCATCGCCGGGCAGCAGGCGGAAGCTTTCCTGTCCGTCAAAGGTCACGAGAATATCCTGATGAATCGCGGCAATCTTGATATGCACCACATCATCCTGCCCTACGACCAAAGGCCGCATATTAAAGGTATGCGCGCAGATAGGCGTGACCAAAAGCGCCTGAATAGACGGACTCATAATCGGACCGCCTGCCGACAGGGAATAGGCTGTGGAGCCTGTTGGCGAAGATACGATAACCCCGTCTGCCTTATAATCCATCAGATGCGATTCGTTGATGGACAGCCCCAGATGAAGCATACGCGCTACACCGCCCTTGGTTACGACCACATCATTGATGGCATGCCCCAAAAAGCGTTCCTCGCCATCTGACTTGGCAAAACCGGCCAGCAGCAGACGGTGTTCAATGCGGTAGTCGCCATCGAGCAGTTTCTGCAACTTGGTTTCCAATTCACTCAGCTCGATATCGGCCATAAAACCCAGTGTACCGATATTTATGCCGCATACCGGCACAGCAGCAGCACCATAACGGCGGCATACGCCGAGAAGTGTGCCGTCTCCGCCAATGGTCAGGGCAATATCTGCCGCTTTTTTCTCAATATCCGGCACCCCCAGATATTCCAAATCAAAATATCTGGATTCGTCCACCGGAAGCATCAGACGCACATCTTTATCCTGATAAAATTGTAAAATCCGCCGCAAAACCTCCGGAGCCTGCGGCTTGCTGACATTGGGAAATATGGCTATGGTCTTAATCGGCACAAAGATTCAGCTCCTTCTTTTCTGCCTGTTTTACTTGTCCAGTTCGCCGTGAGCTTCTGCCACCACGGTAACAATCCTATCCTCCGTTACCGTATCTTCCTGTGCCATGTCCTTGGACAGGCGGATAAGATATTCGATATTGCCTTCCGGCCCCTTTACGGGAGAATAGGTCAAAGCCATAGTCACAAAGCCCGTTTCGCGGGCAAAGGAAGTTACCTTGCGGATTACGTCCTCATGAATTTTCGGGTCGCGGACAACCCCTTTTTTCCCTACGTTTTCCCGTCCGGCTTCGAACTGCGGCTTAATGAGCGCCACAACTTCACCCTTATCCGTAAGCAGTGTATGGGTAACCGGCAAAACCTTGGTCAGCGAAATAAACGCCACATCAATGGAGGCAAA
>DJYL01000234.1:8006-10132 GCA_002448495.1 Pseudoselenomonas ruminantium
ACACGTTCATCGGTACGCAGTTTCCAAGCCAGCTGACCGTAGCCCACATCAATGGCAAAGACCTGCACCGCACCATTTTGCAGCATACAGTCCGTAAAGCCGCCGGTCGAAGCACCGATATCGGCACAGCGTTTGCCGGTAATCTCCACGCCAAACTCCTTCATCGCCTTAGCCAGCTTCAAACCGCCGCGGCTGACATAGGGAATATCACTGCCCAATAGGCGGATTTCTGCCTCGGCCTTCACGGTTGCGCCTGCCTTATCCACCTTCTGATTGTCTACGAGGACTTCGCCTGCCATAATCATGCGTTTGGCCCGTTCCCGGCTGCCCGCCAGACCACGTTCCACCAAAAGCATATCGAGTCTTTGTTTTGCCATCAGTTTAATCTTTCCTTTATCTTCATTGCCATCTGTTCCGGCTGCAAGCCGCAGAGGGTCAACAGTTCTTCCTGTGTGCCCTGCTCGATAAATTTATCCGGCAAGCCCAGCCGCAGCAAATCCAGTTTACGGCTCAGGCCGCTGTCCAGCAGATATTCTGCCACAGCCGAACCAAAACCGCCGATAAGACTGTTTTCTTCCACCGTGACCATTAATTTAACGTGGCTGAGCCGCTTAATCATATCAACATCCAAAGGCTTCACAAAACGCATATTGGCCACAGCAGCAGAAATGCCCTGCTGCTGCAAAATATCTGCGGCTTCTTTCGCCTTATAAAGCAGCGGACCTACACCTAAGATGGCCACATCACTGCCCTCGCGCAAAAGTTCCGCCTTCCCCACGGGAATATCGGCAAACTCTGCCGCAAGTTCTGCGCCCCTGCCCGCTCCGCGGGGATAACGCACCGCCGTGGGGCTGTCCATGCTGACCGCCTTGGCCAGCATATCCCGCAGTTCTGCTTCGTCCTTGGGGACAAAGATGGTCATATTGGGCATATGCCGCAAATAGGACAAGTCAAAGGCACCATGATGGGTGGGGCCGTCTGCTCCCACCAGACCTGCCCTGTCCAGACACAGGGTCACGGGCAGATTCTGCAAGCACACATCATGCATTAACTGGTCATAGGCCCTTTGGGCAAAGGTGGAATAAAGTGCCACTACAGGATGCTTGCCGTCAGCGGCCATACCTGCCGCCAATGTCACGGCATGTTCCTCAGCAATCCCCACATCAAAGAAGCGATTGGGATATTCCTCACCAAAGGCTTTAAGCCCCGTACCGCTGGGCATTGCCGCCGTAATAGCCGTGATATTGCTGTCTTTTGCGGCCAATTCGATGAGCGTCTTGCTGAATACTGACGTATAAGAAGGTGCTCCTGACTTTGGCGGACACTTGCCCGTTTCCTGGTCAAACTTGCCAATACCGTGGAATTTGTCCGGCTCCATTTCTGCGGGCGCATAGCCCTTCCCCTTGGTTGTATGGATATGAATGAGTATAGGCCCATCCATTTCGCGTACCCGCTCAAAAAGTTCCTGCAAAAGACCGATATTGTGACCGTCAACAGGGCCGATATAATGAAAGCCGATTTCTTCAAAGACACTTCCCGGCACCAGCGCTGCCCGGACGCTGTCCTTTACAATCTGCGCCGTCTTAAATGCCTTGTCGCCAATATGAGGAATGCTCATCAGGAGATTGCCCATATCCTTCTTAGCCCGGTTGTACTGCGGCGTAATACGGATACGGGAGAGATAGTCACTAAGACCGCCGACGTTTTTATCAATGGACATTTCATTGTCGTTGAGGATAACGATGAGTTTCTTGCCTAAATCTCCTGCCTGATTGAGCGCCTCAAAGGCCTCCCCGCCAGTCAGCGCACCATCCCCGATTACGGCGATAACCTCATTGTGACGCCCGCTCAAATCCCGGGAAATGGCCATGCCCAGAGCTGCCGAAATCGAGGTGCTGGCATGTCCCACACCAAAGGCATCATAATCCGACTCAAAACGGTTAGGAAAGCCCGTAATGCCGCCCTTTTGACGCAGAGTATGAAACCTTTCCCGGCGTCCGGTGAGAATCTTATGGCTGTATGCCTGATGTCCCACATCCCAAATCAGCTTATCTTTGGGAAAGTTAAAGACACTGTACAACGCAAGAGTCAATTCCACTGTGCCCAAACTAGGCGCCAGATGCCCG
>DJYL01000120.1 GCA_002448495.1 Pseudoselenomonas ruminantium
ACATGGTCGCTGATGGGCATTGAACGCCTGATTCCCGATTGCACGGAAAAGAGCCGGGAACATAATTTCACCAATGAGGGCGGCTATCACTACCGCTACCGTTATCTGAAAAACATCATGGGCATGTGGATGATGCAGTCCCTGCGGCGCGAATTCCGGCATCAGTACAGCTTTGAGGAGCTTTACCAGCTGGCCTATATTGGCAGGTACTTTACTTCGGTAGTCAATGTGAATGATGACCGTTTCCTTGCCCCGGACAGCATGATAGAAGCGATAAGGGATTATTGCCGGGAGCATGGGCAGGAAGTTCCGGAAACAGAAGGGGAACTCTTGTATTGTGTGTATATGAGTCTGGCAAGATGTTATGCCCAGACTGTTGCTGAGATAGAAGAAGTCACGGGGAAGAAATATTCTCGGATTCATGTGGTCGGCGGCGGCTGTCAGGACAAATTCCTGAATGCCCTGCTGGCAACCGAAACAGGCAAGGAAGTTTACGCCGGCCCCATAGAGGCTACTGCCGTGGGCAATTTAATGGCGCAGATGCTTAAAGATAAGTGCTTTGCCGACCTGCATGAAGCGCGGCAGGTTGTGGCAAAATCCTTTGCTGTTTCGCCCGTTGAGGGAAAGCTGTCGTTTTAACTGGAGGTAATCAAATGTCTCGTTTTGAAGAAGCTGTAAAAAAATATGCCGCCATGGGGATTGATGTGGAAAAAGTTCTGGAAAAGTTGAAAGACGTCAGCATTTCTCTGCACTGCTGGCAGGGGGATGATGTGCGCGGTTTTGATACCGACCCCAATAAACCGCTGACCGGTGGAATCCAGACCACGGGCAATTACCCCGGACGGGCGCGGACGCCGGAGGAACTGATGGCGGATATCGACAAGGTCATCAGCCTCGTGCCGGGCAAGCCCAAGATGAACCTGCACGCCAGCTATGCGATCTTTGACAAGGGCGAATGGGTAGACCGGGATAAGCTGGAGCCGAAACACTTTGCCAAATGGGTGCAGTTCTGCAAGGAAAGAGGCCTGGGCTGCGACTTTAATCCGACCTTCTTTTCCCATCCCAAATGCGACCCGCTGACCTTGTCTTCCGCAAATGAGGAAACGCGCAAATTCTGGATTGAGCATGGCAAGGCCTCTATCCGTATCAGCTCTTATCTGGCGGAGGAACTGGGACAGCCCTGTGTGATGAACATCTGGACGGGTGACGGCTTTAAGGATATTCCTGGTGACCGCCTTGGCCCTCGCAAGCGCTATAAGGAAAGCATTGACGCCATTCTTTCTGAACCCTTTGATTTTAACAAGGTGAAACCCTGCGTGGAAAGCAAGGTCTTCGGCATTGGCGTGGAATCCTATACCGCCGGCAGCGGCGAGTTCTCGCTGACCTATGCCGCCATGAACAAGGATAAGTGCATTCCGCTGATGGATAACGGCCATTATCATCCCACGGAAGTGGTCAGCGACAAGATTCCGGCCCTGCTGACCTTCTTTGATGAAATCGCTCTGCATGTAACCCGCCCGGTGCGCTGGGACAGCGACCATGTGGTGCTCTTTGATGATGAAACGAAGGAAATTGCCCGGGAAATCGTCCGCTGCGGCGGTCTGGATGGCCGGGTGAAGATGGCTCTGGATTATTTCGATGCCTCCATTAACCGCGTATCGGCCTGGACTGTCGGTTACCGCAACTTCCAGAAGGCCCTGCTCTTTGCCATGTTGCAGCCAGTAGAAGAACTCAAATCCTTGCAGGATAAAGGCCAGTTCAGCAAGCTGATGGTGGTACAGGAAGAATTAAAGACTCTGCCGCTGGGCGATGTTTGGGTCGAATTCTGCAGCCGCAACGGTGCGCCGCAGGATGGCGAATGGTTCAGCCAGATTGAAGAATATGAAGAAAATGTGCAGTTAAAGCGCATTTGATAGGAGTTGTAGTTTTATGGATATCAAAGCAGCAAAATTTATGGAAGGTTTTATCCGCCTGACCGCCGACGCTTTCAAGAAGGGCTGGCATGAACGCAACGGCGGCAATCTGACTTATCGTGTGCCGGCAAGTGAAGTGGAGTCCGTGAAGGACAGCCTGCATGAGGTAAAAGAATGGCTCCCCATCGGCAACACGGTGCCGGGGCTGGCTGGGGAATACTTCCTCGTCACGGGCAGCGGCAAGTATATGCGCAATGTAGAACTTGCCCCTGAGGAAAACGTGGCCCTGATTAAAATTGATGAACAGGGCGAAAACTATGGTATCGTCTGGGGGCTGGTCAAAGGCGGCCGTCCTACCAGCGAATTGCCTACGCATTTGGCGAATCACGAGCTCAAGAAGAAACTGACGGATGGCAAAAATCGCATTATCTATCATGCCCATCCGACTAACCTCATTGCCTTGACCTTTGTGCTGCCGCTAAACGACAAGGAATTCACCCGAGAACTTTGGGAAATGGCCACGGAAGATCCCGTGATTTTCCCGGAAGGTCTGGGCGTTGTTCCCTGGATGGTTCCCGGTGGCAAGGCCATTGCCGATGCGTCAACAAAACTCATGGAAAAATATCGCGTAGTCGTTTGGGCACATCATGGGCTCTTTGTCTGTGGCGATGACTTTGACGAAGCTTTCGGCCTGATGGATACGGTGGAAAAAGCCGCTGAAATCTGCGTGAAAGTCCGTTCCATGGGGGGCAAAAAGCAGACCATTACCAAGGAAAACTTCCTGGACTTGGCCAAGGAGTTTAATATCGACCTGAATACCGCTTTGCTGGATTAAGATTGCGACAGGGGCGAAAGCCCCTGTAACAATATAAGGAATTATCAAAATCTTTTAATCCTTAACAATTTTATGAAGCGAAAGGAAGGGTAAGAAGTGTTAAACGTAGAACTCGATTACAACATGTCTGCCTGGAAAAAGACCCTGATTGCCGGTCTCATCAGTTACATTGATGCCGGCTCCATTGTGGCGGGGGCTTCAGGCCTTAGTATGTGGCAGGACTATCTGGGCATGAGCAGCGTGCAGATGGGGCTTTTGGCAGCCCTGTCCTCCAATACCGGCGGTGCGGCGATAGGTGCGCTTATCGGCGGTAAGATTTGCGACAAGTATGGCCGCAAGTTCGTGTACAACTGGGCACTTTTGATTTATATGATTGGTGTGGCGATTATCTGTCTGGCCACCAATTATCCGATGTTCCTTTTGGGTTATGTAATTGTCGGTTTGATGGTCGGTGCTGATGTGGTGGCTTCCTGGACCTTTATCGCTGAAGAAGCACCTTCACGAAATCGTGCAAAACACTGTGGCTCGGCGCAGATAGCGTGGATGCTTGGCCCCGTAGTCGTGTTTGCAGCTTCCATTCCCATGAATGAAATGTTTGGCCTGTTGGGCAACCGATTGATTTTTGCGCATTTGATTGTGGTGGCTGCCTGGATTTGGTATCAGCGCCTTAAAATGCCGGAATCCACGGAATGGGCTGCGGCCAAGAAACAGGAAGCAGAACTGGCGGCGAAAGGCATCAAGCAGAAAAAAGTCCGCTATGCCGATATCTTGCGCGGTACCAGCTTCAAGACGGTGGCTTTGTGTGTATGCGTCTATGCGTTCTGGAATCTGGCTGCCAGCACCAATGGTTTTTTCATGCCCTATGTGTATGAGCACGTAGGCAATCTCAGCAATGCGATGGCA
>DJYL01000127.1:0-1852 GCA_002448495.1 Pseudoselenomonas ruminantium
TGGCTTAACAGCAAAAAGCGTCCGCAAGGGCGCTTTTTTGTTATTAGTATTTTTTATAACACATTAATATTTTGTATGGATTTTTTTATCAAAACCTCTTGCAATTTTTTTAGTACCTGCTATAATATATTTCTGTTAGCAGGTACTAAGATGTACCATTAATTATTCGGAGGTGAAAAACAACCATGCGTGATTGCGAAAAGATTCTTGACCAGAAACTGGGCAGCCGTGAATTTGCTGAAGCTTTTGAAGCTACTTCCATGGAATATGATTTTATCGACCGTATCGCTGCTGCTTGCGCAAAACTTTCCAAAGCTGAAAAAGGCGAAAACTAATTCCCTGCATATATAGCACGACAAAAATGTGGCGGTTGTATCCTTTAAGACGATACAACCGCCACATTTTTATTTATTCCTCTTCAATATCGGTCAAAAATTCATTTACCGCCCGATAGACAGCCGAACTTTGATAGCCCCGCCGAAACAGGGCTGCCAACAGTTTCTGCTTATCCTGACTGCGCTTATACTTGCTCATGAGAACACGGAGAGCTTTTTCGTATTCGCGTTCCCCCACCATTTCCCGGTCAGCGGGAATGCAGGACTTGACGAGCGAGGAGGGATAGCCCTTCTGTTTGAGTTTTTCGCAAATCTGCCGCACGGAGTAACTGCTGTCCGTGTAGAGGTAGTTAAACCGCCGCGGGCAGGATTCCGCATCATTTAGGTAATGCTTCTCCTGCAGGCGGGCAATGGCCGCTGAGGCTTCTTCCTCCTCATAACCTTTTGCCATGAGTTTTTCAAACAGGCGGTTTTCACTGTACTCCTGACGAGCCAGCATATCCACCGCTGTCACCAGAGCAGGCTTTACCGGCTTACGCCTCTGCTGCCCATAGTTCTGATTTCCCCACATGGATTAATCCTCGTCAATATCATCGCTGGCATCTGTGGGAGCAGCCTTTTCCAATGCATCGGCATCGTTAACCAGCTTTTCACGCACTTTGCGCTCGATTTCTTCCACCATAGCGGGATTTTCTTCCAGAGCAGCTTTGGCTTTTTCCTTGCCCTGTCCCAAGCGATTGCCTTCATAAGAGTACCAGGCACCGCTCTTGTCCACGATATCCAGTTCCACGCCCATGTCGATAAGCGTCCCCAGACGGGAAACACCTTCGCCATACACGATATCAAATTCAGCCGTCTTGAACGGCGGCGCAATCTTATTCTTGACAATCTTTACTTTCGTGCGGTTACCGACTACATCAGCACCCTGCGTAATCTTTTCGCCCTTGCGCACTTCCATGCGTACGGAGGAATAGAATTTCAGTGCACGGCCGCCGGTGGTCACTTCCGGATTGCCATACGTCACACCGACTTTTTCACGAATCTGGTTGATGAAAATCGCCACGGTCTGTGACTTATTGATAACGCCCGTCAGTTTACGCATAGCCTGGCTCATCAGGCGGGCATGCAGGCCGACATGGCTGTCCCCCATTTCGCCGTCGATTTCCGCCTTCGGCACCAATGCGGCAACGGAGTCCACAACGATAATATCAATGGCACCGCTGCGTACCAAGGCATCTACAATATCCAAAGCCTGTTCACCGGTATCCGGCTGGGAAATCAGGAGTTCATCAATATCTACGCCCAGTTTCTGCGCATATACAGGGTCTAAAGCATGTTCGGCATCAATAAATGCCGCAATGCCGCCATTTTTCTGGGCTTCGGCAATCATATGCAAAGTTACCGTAGTCTTACCGGAAGATTCCGGGCCATAAATCTCAATGATACGGCCACGCGGAATGCCGCCTGTTCCCAGAGCAATATCAATCGGCAGAATTCCCGTGGGGATAACCTCCACA
>DJYL01000127.1:1972-2590 GCA_002448495.1 Pseudoselenomonas ruminantium
TTGCCAAAATCCTTTTCAATCTTTTTTAAGGCACTGGCCAGAGCCGCTTTTTTGCTATCGCCCTCCGTTATGCGTTCTACCTTGTCTTTATCTTTGTCTGCTGCCATTCTATCTGCATCCTTTCTTTCATGTTAAAAAGCTACATTAATTATATAAAAGATATCTTCTTTTGGCAATATTACATAAAACAAGGCCACCAGCCTGTAGGCAGGCTGATGACCTCTAGTATTAAAATCTTATTTCTGATGGCGAACTACTTCGACCTCTACGCAATCCAGCGGCCCTGAAATAGGCACAGATGGCTTACGAATTCGCGCCATAGCCGTTTTGAAATGCGGATACTTCTCCAGCAGCTTATCGCCAATAGCCGCCGACAGGGTGCCCAACATGGTATAACGTTTGTTTTCCGTAATATCACGTACGATATCATAGACAGCAGCCGTATCCACGCCATCTTTGAGGTCATCCGTTTCCACCAGTTTGTCATCCTGAGTCTCAATTTCCACATCAATGTAGAATTTCTGCCCCTGTTCGCGTTCATATTCATAAACGCCATGGAAACCATAGAACATCATGTTGAGAATTCTCACTTTTGCCATTGTGGTCACTCCTATCATT
>DJYL01000096.1 GCA_002448495.1 Pseudoselenomonas ruminantium
CGCAGGGCGCTATGCCGCAGCGTTTTGACAGCCTGTCTTATGCTGTGGTTGGCAACGGCAGTTATTTTGAGCTGGGTGGAATGGGATGTACGGCAGCAGTGGATGAGCCGTATAGACTACATCAATGCGCATCAGGAACAGGATTTGGTGGTGGTGCATCAGATTGATGTATTGCCGGTGGCCGATGAAATTTGTGAATACTGGGGCTGTGTGACATGGAATACAGAGGTGCTGGCCTGGGGCTCAGATTTAGAGCCACGCCCCGAAGGCAGCCATAACATCATGTATGCACAATATTACGGCTGGAAAAAAGTCATCACTGATGGCGAAGACCGCCGTTTATAGGGCGAAGCTCATTTAATCGACACGCCATGGAGCAGGCAGATTTTTTTCGGAACGGCAGGAATAAAGAAGCAGAAGCGCGAATAGATAGCAGAGGAAGGGATACTGTGAGGACGAAAGGAAGCGAATATGATGGATCAGTTGGAGATTAGGCAAATTCTCTGCGAGGCAGGCGTTGACTACAACAAGGGTCTGGAGAGATTTATGGGCAATGTGGCTCTTTATCATAAATTTCTGGTGAAATTTCTTGATGATGGTTCCTATGCCGATTTTGTTCAGGCCTTTGCCGATGACGATATCGAAAAGGCGGGAAAATGTGTTCATACGCTTAAAGGCACTGCCGGCAATTTGAGCCTGATGGGTCTGTTTAATGCAGCAGACAATATGGTGCAGGCTATCCGGGCAGGCAAAAAACGTGATGAACTTGCACAGCTGGCAGAGAAAGTCAAACAGGTTTACGAAAAAAATTGTGAGGCCATTCGTCAGACCGTGGGTTGAATGATGTTTACAAAATAGTACAAAAAACTTGCAAAAACAGCATGCTTGTGTTATTGTAGTATACGACACAGGGAAATGCGTAATGCATGGCCTTTCGTCTCCTCCGTTGGAGGAGGGGGAAGGCTATTATTATATGGAGGGGATTGCCGATGATGAATTATCAGAAGTACAGCAAAGGTTATTTTATGCCGCCGGAGATGGATTTGGAATGGGCAAAGAAGGATGCCCCGGACAAGGCACCCATATGGTGCAGTGTGGATATGCGGGATGGCAATCAGGCGCTGATTATTCCGATGAATCTTGACGAAAAGCTGGAATTTTACAAAATGCTCTTAAAAGTGGGCTTCAAGGAAATCGAAGTCGGTTTCCCCGCAGCTTCGGAGACGGAGTACGAATTTCTGCGCCGGCTGGTGGAAGATGACCTTATCCCCGATGATGTGACCATACAGGTACTAACGCAGGCGCGTGAACATATTATCCGCAAGACCTTTGAAGCCCTGAAGGGGGTAAAAAATGCGATTGTGCATGTCTATAATTCCACTTCGGTGGCGCAGCGTGAGCAGGTGTTCCGCAAGTCCAAGGAGGAAATCAAGGAGATTGCCGTGGAAGGCGCCAAACTCCTCAAAAAGCTGACGGAAGAAGCGGGGGCAAACTATCGCTTCGAGTATTCGCCGGAATCCTTCACGGGAACGGAGCCGGAGTATGCGCTGGAGGTCTGCAATGCGGTGCTGGATGTTTGGCAGCCGACTGCTGACCGCAAGGCCATTATCAATCTGCCCGTAACCGTGGAAATGTCCATGCCTCATGTGTATGCCATGCAGGTGGCCTATATCAATAAGCATCTGAAATACCGCGATAATGTGGTACTCTCCCTCCATCCGCATAATGACCGTGGCTGCGGCGTTGCCGATACGGAAATGGGCCTGCTGGCAGGGGCTGACCGCGTAGAGGGTACGCTCTTTGGCAATGGTGAACGCACCGGCAATGTGGATATTGTCACCGTGGCCATGAATATGTTCGCGTTGGGCGTAGACCCGCAGCTTAACCTTGCGGATATGCCGGTTCTGGTGGATACCTATGAGCGTCTGACCCGTATGCAGGTCAGCTACCGCCAGCCCTATGCGGGCAAGCTGGTCTTTGCGGCCTTCTCCGGCTCGCATCAGGATGCCATTGCCAAGGGGATGAAGTGGAAGGAAGAAAAAAATCCCGACAAGTGGACATTGCCTTATCTCTACATCGACCCGCAGGATGTGGGCCGCGAGTATGACGGTGATGTTATCCGCATCAACAGCCAGTCCGGCAAGGGCGGCGTGGGCTTCATCATGGAACAGAAGTATGGCATCGATATGCCCAAGAAGATGCGGGAGGATTTCGGCTATCGGGTGAAATCCGTTTCCGACCACAAGCACAAAGAACTTATGCCGGATGAAATCTACCAGATTTTCCAGCATGAGTATGTCAATATCGCCGAGCCTTATGAACTGGTGGACTTCCTGCTTAAAAAAGAGCCGGACGGCACGCGTTCCGGTACGGTGGATGTCAAGGTTAACGGCCAGCCGGAAACCTTTGTGGCTAAGGGCAATGGTCGTCTGGATGCCGTGTCCAATGCGCTGCAGAAAAATCTGGGCGTGAAGTACAAAGACCTCACCTACAGTGAGCATGCTTTGGAAATCGGCCAGCATTCCCGTGCAATTGCCTATATCGGCATTAAGGATGAAGCTGGGAAGACCCATTGGGGGGCAGGTATGGATACCGATATTATTACGGCATCTATTCAGGCACTCGTCAGTGCGATTAATCGCATGCAGCTGGGGAAATAAGTAAATACGAGGTAGAAAGACGCCCGGTGAGTGGCAATATCTTTTCTTCGCTGAGACAGGCTTGTCAAACGTTGCGAAAAGACATCGCTACTCACCGGGCTTAAATTGTCAGCGCACTTTTGGCAAATTGCGGTTTGTGGGGTAGTTCGTGGTTATGGTATCCCGTTTATACGTGGTCATGGGGTGAACGGGGAGTAATTTTT
>DJYL01000198.1 GCA_002448495.1 Pseudoselenomonas ruminantium
TTTATCCGTTCACCATCGCAGAGCAGTACGCCTTCTGTGCGGAAAACGAAATCACCGTTTTCATCGGGTACGATAAATCTGCCGTTTTTGATTGCTAACATCAAGCCAACGCCTCTTTTCTTAGTCTTCCACATAGTGGCTGAAACTGCCGATAACGAGCTGCGGGAATTCGGCATGGAGGGTTTCGATAAACTTCCGCGTGCCAACAGCCTTGCCCTGCGGTTCCGGCATGATGTCGAGGAACGCATCGGGGTCGATATTGAGGTTGCGCACCTGAATCATCTGCACCGGCAGTTCGCGGAAAAATTCCTGCCAAGCCGCCAGCTCTTCCTCACGGTCATTGAAACCGGGGAAATACAGGAGATTCAAGGACACATAAACGCCCTTGTCGAGTGCATAGCGGATGGATTCCTTGACGTTTTCCAGATGATAGCTGGCGCGGTAATAGGCATCATAACCCTCCTCACGGGCGCTGATAATCGACACGCGCAAAGAGTCAAGGCCCGCATCCACAATCTTCTTGACACCTTCCGTCCAACCCACGTTGGAATTCATATTGATCTGACCCTTGTCGGTCTGCTCACGAATCAGCTTAATGCCTGCGGCAATATTATCGGCCGCCAAAGATGGCTCACCTTCACAGCCCTGTCCAAAGCTGATTATGCCATCGGGGGCCACCTGCAGATGGTACACACCGACCTCAGCAATCTCCTCCGGCGTCGGACGGAAGTTTATGCGCTGCTGTGGGGAAGGACAGCACTCGGCAGGCTGCAGGGAAATACAGCCAAAACAGTTGGCATTGCAGACCGGCGAAGTCGGAATCCCGCATTCCCAGCGGCGGTAGAACAGATTCTGCGCTGTGCAGCAGTGCCATTTTAAAGAACAGCCTGCGACCTGTTCCACAATGCGATTGCCCGGCAAATCCTTCTTCGTGCGCTTGACGAGATTTTTGAGGTCCTTCGTATTGTAATGCACGGGGTCCCATTTTTCGTTTTCGTCCGTATAAACAGCGGCACAGTAAAGCTCGTCCTTGTAGACCACCACCGCTGTATAGCCATAAAGAGGCAGGCGTTCCGCTTCTTCCGCACGTTCATAAGCCGGCATATAGAGGCGGGTATAACCGGCCGGCAGAATCGCGGCCACAGCCAGACCGCTGATGGGCATAACCTCGCCATCACTGGCCTGTCCTACCGCCAGATGATCCGGCAGCAGCATTAAATCCGCGCTTTCCGGCAGGGGAATCAAATCCTCCGGTTTGAGCAGGATATTTTCCCTGCCTGTACGGCCCATGCCCTGCATGCCCGGAGCATCTAAGATATTGCCATCCTCATCGGCATAGACAGCCGTAATCAGTTCATTTGTTTTCTGCGGCATTTTCTGTACCTCCTTCCTGTGTTTCTGCCACGATTTCAGCGGCTTTCTTCTTTTTCTGCTTCTTGGGATTGTATTTATTCATCGCCATATCCACATCCTCCGTCACCATGCACTCCACCGCCGGCATAAGATAGTTAATGGCTTCTTTGATTTTCGGCTTGTCCTCATCCGTAAACGGGGCCAGTACATGATTGACCACCGTCCAGCCCGGCAGGGGACGACCAATGCCAATCCGCACGCGGGCAAAATGTTCATCCCCCAAATGTGCCAGTACAGATTTAATGCCGTTATGTCCACCCGCACTGCCCTTTTTGCGGATGCGCACGGTACCGGCCGGAATATCCATATCGTCATGGACAACGATTAAGTCCTCCGTCTCCAGCTTGTAAAAATTCATCAGCGGCCCGATTGCCCGCCCGCTTTCGTTCATATAAGTCAGGGGCTTGACGAGCAGAATCTTTTCCGTGCCCAAAAAGCCCTGCGCGACTTTGGCATCAAATTTGTCCTGCCAGTTGTCAATGCCCAATTTATCTGCCAGTGCATCCACCAGCATAAAGCCGACATTATGCTTGGTCGCGGCATATTCACTTCCGGGGTTGCCCAGACCTGCAATGATTTTCATACACATATCCTCCTATGGCAAAGCCTTCCCCAAAAGGGAAGGCTTTTACTTACATATTATCCGCTGTCGGATCGCCTACTAAGAACAGATAGGCGATAACAATAATGCCCAGTACAATACGATACCAGCCAAAGGCCTTGAAATCATTGGTCTTGATATAGCTCAAGAGGAACTTGATGGACAAGATGGAAACGATAAAGGCCGTAACCATGCCCACCACCATGATGACGATTTCCGCGCCCGTGTAATGCAGACCGAACTTGACCATCTTGAGGAGACTCGCGCCGAACATTACAGGAATAGCCAGGAAGAACGTAAATTCCGCAGCCACGATACGGCTAGTGCCAAAGAGAATACCACCGATGATGGTCGCACCAGAACGGCTGGTCCCCGGCACCAAGGAAAGTACCTGAAACAGGCCGATAATGAAAGCCGTGCGGTAATCCAAGTTCGCCAAATCATTAATCCGCGGACGGCGATGCTTGTTGTAGTTTTCAATCCAGATAAAGAGCAGACCGTAGAAGATAAGGGTTGTGGCCACCACCGGCGCCGTCATAAAATGTTCTTCCATATACTTGTTGAACATCAGACCAATCACGGCTGCGGGTATGCAGGCCACGATAACCTTCATCCACAGACTCACCGTATCCCGCTTTTCCTTCTTCGTCTTCCAGCTCGACCAGGGGTTGAGCTTTTCAAAATTCAGCGCCACAACGGCGAGAATTGCCCCCAACTGAATAACCACGAGGAACATATCCATGAAATCCTTGCTGACATCCAACTTGATAAACTCGTCCACCAGAATCATATGACCGGTACTCGATACCGGCAGCCATTCCGTCAGACCTTCTACAATACCGAGAACTACTACTTTCAGCAGTTCCACTATGCTTAAATCCACCGTATTACATCCTCTCGCTACTCTCGATTAATTTTCGTTTCTGCTCATGGGTAAGCTGCTTGATATGCCATTCACGGCTCTGCGCTTCCCGTTTGTCGGCAAAGGCTTCAAAATAGACAAGACGCACAGGCAGGCGGGCGCGGGTGTATTTGCCCCCGCGGCCTGCATTGTGCGTCCTGACCCGCTTTACGAGGTCATTTGTCCAGCCTGTATAAAAGCTGCCGTCACTGCACTCTAAGATATAAGTGTAGTTTTCGTCTTTACTGGGCATCTTTAATCGTAACTTTTTCCATCACGACTTTTTCCAGCGGACGGTCAGAAAAATCCGTTTCGCTGTGGCCGATGGTGCGGACAACATCCATGCCCTTAATCACCTTGCCAAAGATGGTGTGCTTGCCGTTGAGCCACGGGGTCTTATCCAGCGTGATGAAGAACTGGCTGCCGCCGGTGTGGGGCATACCCGTATTGGCCATAGCCAAAATACCCTCACCGTCAAACTTCAAGTCATCGAGGAATTCATCCTCGATGGTGTAGCCCGGGCCGCCCATACCCGTGCCATCCGGGTCGCCGCCCTGAATCATAAAGCCATCAATCACGCGATGGAAAATCACGCCATTGTAGAAGCCCTTTTCCGTCAGGTCGATAAAGTTCTTCGTCGTAATCGGCGTCTTGTCTTCAAAGAGTTCAATTTCAAACGTACCTTTGTTGGTTTCAAATACTGCAATGCGATTAGCCACTTTTTTGCCTCCATTATCCTTGCCGCCGGCGATGCAGCCCGCTGAAAGAGCCGTCATAAGCACCAGCATCATA
>DJYL01000149.1:0-4832 GCA_002448495.1 Pseudoselenomonas ruminantium
TCATCATCGGCGGACTAAGCACCCGCATATTAAACCACAAATTTCATTGACGTATGCCTTTTTTTCTGCTACTATCAAGGTAAGGGTATTGTCCGCAGAAACAATTGTAAAGGAGGAAGTGACATGGACGTAAATGCAATTACGATTCTTCCCCCAAACCGTGTGGAAGAACTCAACAGCCAGCAAGGGCGCCTATTAAGTGAGATTACGGCGGTAAAGACGGAAAACAAAAATGCCGCCTCAGGTCTGCCGCCCCTGCACTCGTTAATGGCCAATCTCGATGCCATTCAGGGTTCGCAGGAACTCGCTGCACTCGGAGCTGCTTCCTCATCGCCCGCTTTTGTTGTGGATATCAATAGCGAGCACAAGGAATTAGCCGCATATGCGCAAGCGGCCTTTGCCGTTGAACTGAATACGTTATAAAAACAACCCGCCAGTACGCTTTCTTGCGCTGCTGGCGGGTTATTTTTATAAATCACCAAAATTGCTTAATATTATGCCCTTGCGGGACAATTTTTCCTGTACTTCAGCATCACATACCGCATGAAATTCGGCTTCATAATCATGCTGCCAGCCGGTTTCCGCAATCAAAGCCTCATTCTTCAGCCCCGGGTGCAGCATGACTTCCACAGAACCAGCAGCAAATTTTTCAGCCAGCTCCTTCATGAACTCTGCCGTGACCGCTCCACCGGCTACCTGTCCGACAAAGTTATCCGGACAGGCAAAACCTTGGGCTTTCGCCTGTCGGCGGTCAATGCAGGACAGCGTCTCCAAACCAAATTTTCCAACCAAATCACCAATTCCCGGCCACGGCGTGAAGGGATTGCCATAAATCCCCCGGGAAATCCGTACGCGTTTAATCCCGCGCTCTGCCGCCAGCTTCAGAACCAGCGGAAATATCCCCGGCAGCATGTGCATATGCTGATGACTGTCCACATGCGTAGGCACTATACCGGTCTGCATAACCTTATCCAGCTGCGCAGCCAGTTCTTTCTCAATATCTGCACGCGCAATCTTCCCCTGTACATAATGCTTGACAAAAGCACCGTGGTCGGGCAAAAAACAGCCATGGTGAACAGCCAGAGTAGGTATTTCTTCCGCTGGCAGTACCGGCCGGCCATCCACCAGCGTCAAATGCACGCCCACCCCCAGCTGCGGACGCTTTTGGGCAATCTCTACGGCTTCGGCAAAATACGGCTCACCGGCCATCAGACTGGCCGACAACAAGCCTTTTTTATCCACGGCTTCCGCCACCGCCTGATTGATTAACGGCCGTCGGCCAAAATCATCGGCATTGACAATCAGCTTTTTCACTTTTCTACCTCTTGATTCTTAATCAGGTACAAAGGACGATTCTTTACTTCGGTGTAGATACGTCCCAGATATTCTCCCATTATGCCCAGAATAATCAGTTGAGCACCGCCAAACAAAGACATACACACCATGATGGTCGTCCAGCCGGATACCGCCTCGCCGTTAATATACACATAAAGAGCATGCAGCATCAGGCAGAAGCTCAACAGCGCCAGCATAATCCCAACGACAAAAGCCGTCCGCAAAGGAAGTACCGAATACCCCACAATTCCATCCACGGCCAGCTTTACCATCTTTTTCAGGGAATACTTGGACTCCCCGGCAAACCGCGGCGGAGCCACAAAGGGAACTTCTGCGAAGTTAAAGCCCAAAAGCGTGACAATGCCCCGCAGAAAACGGTCATGTTCCCGGTACTTATTCATGGCATTCACAGCCCGCCGATCCAGCAGTCGGAAATCCGAACCGCCGGGACGAATATGCACACTGGACAAATTATTGATAAGCCGATAATACAGATTAGATGTTTGCTTTTTTAGCCAGGAAACCCCTTGGGTATCCTGACGAATGGTCTGGACAATCTCATAGCCGTCCTCCCATTTAGCCAGCAGCTCAGGAATCAGCGCCGGTGGATGCTGCATATCCCCATCCATGGATATGACCGCATCGCCTGTGGCATGGTCAAGCCCGCAGGTCAACGCAATCTGATGGCCGCAATTATGGGACAGAGCCAGTACCTTTATATTTTCATGCTGCGTCTGCAGCTTCTCCAGCAGTTCCAGACTGTTGTCTTTGGAACCATCATCAACAAACAACAGGTTCCACTTATAGGGCTGTTTATCCATAACCTCCCGGACAGCATCTGTAAAATGCAGAATATTTTCCCCTTCGTTATATACGGGCACTACGATTGATACGCTTTTCAAGGTTTTACCTCCAAATCCGCTTCACGATAGTACAAGTAATCCCGGCGTCCTCTTTCCAGCAGCCGCCACTTTCCTGGAAGCGTCTCCTTTAAGGCTTTTCCGTCCTCATCACCAGTGATTACCAACAGCGGCTTTTTCTTGTCAGCGGCTGCCGCCTCAATGCTCACTTTAGGTACAATATCCGTAACACTCCAGTCGAGCTCTCTGGCCTTGTCGATTTCCGACTGCGGTACCAAATCATAGATAAAATGTCCGGTATAATAGGTAAAAGATACCATTCCATCACGCCGGTTAAGACAATAAACCTCAGCTCCCTGCTGCAAATACGGCTGCGCAGCCACAGCCATTGCTTTGGCTGAATGCTCCGCCATCTTCGGCACAGCCACACCAAACAGTAAAACCACATAGATAAGCGCCATCACCGCCACAGCATAGAAAAACTTCCGCCCCCAATGGCAAAAATGCCGCGCCATCAGCAAAACTACAGGAAACATATAAGGGAAGGTATAGGTGACATACTTAGTGGCAAAGCATTCAAACACTCCGAACACCGTCACCGCCCATACCAGCAGGAAACGCGTATCGGTATCCAGCTGCAAACGCCAGCCGCTCCGCCATTTTTTGATAAACGCCGGAATCGCTGCAAACACCCACGGGAAAAAGCCCGCCAAAAATATACCAATGTAATAATACCAGACATTATCTCTGGGGTGTTCGGACACAGTAGCCCGCATGACATTATGAACGCCCAGAAAAACATCCACAAAATCCTGCCCGTGCATCATATACATGGGCACATACCATATGCCGCCCACAGCACAAAAGATTATTAGGCCTCCAAACAGCTGCTTTTTCAATAGTGCCTTGAAATCCCGCTGCCATAACAAAAACAGCAAAATAATCAGCCCTGGCAGACACAAGCCAATGGGCCCTTTATCCAATACAGCCAATGCCGCTGAAAACCAGGATGCATAATACCAGTTATAATTGCGTTCACGATAGCCGCAGTAAAAGGCAATCAAAGTAAAGGATACCGTAACCAGCAAAGTCATATCCGTAATCACAGCATGCCCTACATACCAGGATTCCAACGAAGTGGCCATGATAAGCGCAGCCACAAAAGCCACCGTAGAATTATAAAGGCGCCTGCCCCACCAATAGAGCAGCCCCAAAGCCACGCCCATCATCAACGTAGGTGCCAGTCTGGTGGCAAAATCCGTGAAGCCAAACAGCTTAAAGGCTGCAATCAGCTCCCAGTAAAAAAGAATCGGCTTATCAAACCAAAAATTACCAAATATCTGCGGTGAAAAATAATCCCCCGAAAGTACCATTTCCCGTGCGGTTTCCGCATAGTTGCATTCCACGGGATCCGTGATTGTAAGCATATTATTCCCCAGCAAATAGAGCAGTACCCAAACTGCTCCCAGCACCCACAGATGCTTTTTTTCATCAATCATTCCTTTGCGCCTCCAAAAGCAAAATATTTCACCAGCAAATAAGTAATGGGCACAGCCAATACTGCCGCCAACAGATAACTAACCACAGGCGGCAACCCCAAAAGATTATAGCACAATCCCACCACCAGATTTTCACAGAGGAAATTGGGCACATAGGACAGAGCAAACTTGCCATATCCGCGCCAAGACAGCGCCTCCCTGAAAATCCAGACACCATTTATAATATAGGCCAGCAAATTACTAGCAAAATAACCAATAATAAAGGAGATATTGGCATCATGAACAAAATCCAGACACAGCCAGGCAAAAAATGTACAGGAAAATGTATTAAAGCCGCCCACAAGCAAAAACTTGATAAACCGCCAGTCAAAAATTTCCCTGCGAAGCCTGCGCATAATCTTCCCGGCCAAGCTATCCCCTCCTAAAAAACGCTACCCAACTATAATACCACACTGCCCCCTGCTAATCAATTGAACAAATATTCCACCACCTAGCGCATGTTGATTTCAATAATAACTATGTACACAACAACCAAAGCGCGGGCACTGGTGATGTTTTTCCGCAGCGTTTGACAAGCCTGTCTCAGCGAAGGAAAAATATTACCAGTGCCCGCGCGCCTTAGCATATCGCTCTATGATAAGCACTAAGCTCCTTACCATTCAATCCCCAAAATCTTCTTCAGAAGTTCTTCTTCCGAACTGGCCTCTATTTCCACAATATTTTTCGGCGGCTGCTTTACCTTCTCTTTCTCCTCTTCTGCCTCCTTAGCTGCTTTTTCCTTTTCTTCAGCTTTCTTTTCCTTCGCTTCTTCCATGCGTTCCTGCTGCTCCGCCGTCATCTTTTCCAGCTGGGCAAAGAGTTTCATATTGCCTTCATCATCAAAGGTAATTGCCACCGACTTAAAGTGCACACCTTCCCCTAGCTGGCCGCTTTCCTCAATACGCTTGGTCATATCAATAGCCGATTCCATCTGACCGATAACCTTCTCGGCATATTCTTCATCACTGGCCATATGCTCCAGTTCTTCCTTGGTGAACACCACAGAATACTGCTTTGTCCCCTTGTCCATGTAATTCTTCATGTCATCCTGATTTTCCGCCACGAAGAAATCATAGTCTCCATACTTTTCCTGAAGTTT
>DJYL01000149.1:4945-5370 GCA_002448495.1 Pseudoselenomonas ruminantium
GCCTTCTGCTGTTCCGCTAATGCCAGCCCATCTGCTGAAAACTCCACCTTGGCATCCTGCATGTACTGGGAAAAAGGCTCCTGAGCCTGCTCCTTTTTCTGAGCCCCCTGCCCCTTCTTCCCCACCTGCCCCATATTCTGATAAAACGAGGCAGCAAAATTAGCGCTGATGTTGTTGGACATGACAATCTCCTCCCATGATACATACGAAATCCTTTTCAAAGTAAACCGGCCAAAAAAGGCACAATCACCTATTATCAGTATAGCATATATTTTCAGACTTTTGCAAGGTGCAACTGATGTATACAGATACCTGACTGAAAGCAATGCATGCCCCCACGGCGTCTTCCCGCATAGATGTAAACCAAAGTATATACTACGAAAGCAGCCCGGCGGCTGATTATGCTTTTCCGCAGCTTTTGACAA
>DJYL01000196.1:0-1051 GCA_002448495.1 Pseudoselenomonas ruminantium
AATAATGGCGGTCAGGGCGGCGAAACGCTGACGGCAGAGGAAAAGGCAGGGCTGAAAAAAGCAGCGGCTTTGGCGGATAAACTGTCCATTCATGGCTATGCCCGTATCCGTAATGACCATTATCTGAAGAATAAAAAAGACGGCAATGGCACGACGAGAACTACCCGCGCCAATATGATTCATGTTCAGGTAGATACGGCTTACAAGGTAAACGACAACTGGACAGCGCATGCCGATATTGGGTATCGTAACTCCTTCAGCGGCTTTGATGAAAGAAAGGATCCGGCTCCCGATGAAAATGAAACCGGCCTGACTATGGACGGCTATGTAACCGGCAAATTCCCCAAACTGGGACTGGAAGCCAAAATCGGTAAATGGAACGAGTGGAACATCTACGGCTGGGGCATGGACATCGACTGCGATTTCTCCGGTATTCAGCTGGTTCATGGCAAGAAAAAGTTTAAGACCTTCTTCACCGCCGGACAGATGGATTTGTGGGATGATGTTATGGGGGGCACCAGCAAAGATGAAAAAGTCACCAGCCTGCGCTTCTTCTATCCCTTTGACGATAAAAATGACATTAACTTTGGCGTCTCCTATAGTTCGGCTATGGCCAGCCGCTATCAGGACCCGAATCAGAACAGAGTATTCTACTACTACACCCATGCGCATCACAAATTCGACAATAACTGGGGCATCCGTGCTGGGATTATCAACAGCAATGCAAAACGTGACCCCAATAATGCCGAGGCAAGCAAGAAGACCAAGAGTCCGGGCCGCTGGCTGCAGGTTGACTATAAGGGCGCAAAACTGGATAAGCCCAACTCCTACGGCGTTACCCTCACCTATCGTTATGAACCGGCTCTTACCTGGCCCACGGTTACTGACTGGTGCGGCCTGAATGAACGCTTCGTACGTCTGGGCTTTAGTTATGTACCTTACAAGAACATTCTTTTGGATACGTTCTATACGTGGGCAAGAGATATTGATACCGGCGCAAGGGATGACCTCTATCGTTTCCAGGCACAGTTCTTCTTCTGATGAGAATGGT
>DJYL01000196.1:1250-9281 GCA_002448495.1 Pseudoselenomonas ruminantium
ATACAACTGACGGTTATACACTCGTGGAGCAGCAAGGCGCTGAACTTGCCTACTCCAAGGATTCCGGTGTCAAAATCATCACCGTGGACGGCAAAGCCTTCAAGGACATGAACCGCAACGGCAAACTTGACCCGTATGAGGACTGGCGCCTGACGCCCCAGAAACGGGCCGAGGATTTGGCACGGCAATTAAGCACCGAAGATATTGCGGGTCTTATGCTATACAGCATGCACCAGCGCAATTTGCAGCCGCAGCTTAATGACGAGCAGAAAAAAATGCTCTCTGCCGACCATGTGCGCACGGTGCTCAATGCCGACAGCACCGCCAGCAACGAAGTGACGGCCAAGTGGAATAACGCCCTGCAAGCCTATGCCGAAAGCCTGCCCTTTGCGATTCCGGCCAACACCAGTTCCGACCCCAGAAGCGATGCCCGCGGCAACGGCGTGTATCTGAAGGACGTGACGGGCGGTGTATCCCGCTGGCCGAGTAACTTAGGGATTGCCGCGACCTTTGACCCGGAGATTGCCAGAGAGTTCGGCGAGATTTCCTCCAAGGAATATCGTCTCTTAGGCATTGGCACAGGCCTTTCGCCGCAGATTGATTTGGGCACCGACCCGCGTTGGACGCGTTACTATGGCACCTTTGGCGAAGACCCGGCACTGGCCCGCGATATGGCAAAAGCCAATATGGACGGTGTGCAGTCCACGATTGAAAAGGGCAAGGACATGGGCTGGGGCAAGTATAGCGTCAACGCCATGATGAAACACTGGCCCGGTGACGGCGTGGGCGAAGGTGGCCGTGAAGCGCATTCCAAATACGGCAAGTATGCCGTCTATCCCGGCGGGCAGTTCAATACCCAGCTGATTCCCTTTGTCGATGGCGGGTTAAAACTCACGGGCAGGACGAAAATGCCCAGTGCCGTGATGTCCTCCTATTCCATTGCCTGGAGTGAGGACGGCTCCCTGGGCGAAAAGGTCGGCAGCGCTTTCTCCCGTTATAAGATTGGCCTGCTGCGCGACAAGTACAAATACGATGGCGTTATCTGCACCGACTGGTGCGTGACCCATGATGTGCCGAAAAAACTGGGCGAAGGCATTTCCACCGCCTGGGGCGTGGAAAAAGATACGGAAGCGGGCCGTCATTATAAGGCCTTGATGGCCGGTGTTGACCAGTTCGGCGGCAACAGCGACATCAAGCCGGTACTGGCTGCCTATGAAATGGGCGTCAAGGAACATGGCAGGGATTATATGGACAAGCGCTTCCAGCAGTCCGCTGTGCGCCTGCTGCGCAATATCTTCCAGATTGGCCTGTTTGAAAATCCCTATCTCGATGTGCAAAAGACCGTTGCCGAAGTCGGCAATCCCCACGACAAGGCCGAAGGCTACAAGGCGCAGTTAAAATCCATTGTCATGCTGAAAAACAAGGGCAAGGTGATTCATAAAGCTGAAGCACAGAGCACAAAGCCTGTGGTCTATATCCCGATGATTTACCGTCCGGTACAGGAAAATATCACCTTCCATACTTATAGTCCGGCACATTGGGAACTGCCCGTTGACCTCAAGACGGCCAGCGAATATTTCACGGTAGTTACGGATAAGGTCAAGAACCTTTCCGCTAAAGACCGTGATGGCAAGCCGATGGCAGCGGTTACGGATATTGAACGCCTTGCACCGGCAGAAGTTGCCAAGGCCGATATGGTATTGGCGGTTATCGACAATCCGACCAATGCCGGCAACCAGTTTGACGGTCTGGGCTGTGATGAAAACGGCGGTTTTATCCCCCTGTCCTTGCAGTACAAGCCCTATACGGCAGATTCTCAGTATGTGCGCAAGCAGTCCATTGCCCATGACGCAGGCGAAAACCGCAGTTACTTCGGCAAGACGGCACGGATTATCAACGCCACCGACCTTGACAGCGTGAGCTATGGCCGTGAATGCGCCAATAAGTCCGGCAAAAATATGCCGGTAATCACCATGGTACATGCCTTAAAGCCCATGATTTTCAGCGAAGTCGAGCCGTTGTCCGATGCCATTCTCGTAGGCTATGGGGTCAGCGATGCCGCTTACTTTGATATCCTCACGGGCAAATTTGAGCCGCAGGGCCTCCTGCCCATGCAGCAGCCCAAGGATATGGAAGCCGTGGAACGCCAGTTTGAAGATACGCCCCGCGATATGGAATGCTATACCGACAGCGAAGGTCATACCTATGACTTTGCCTATGGTCTTGATTGGAAAGGTCAGATTAAAGATGCCCGTACCGCCAAATACGCCGTACCGGTATTGAAGAAATAAGAGGAGTGACAGATGATGATCAGCAAAAAATTAAAACGAGCAGTCCGCTTAGGCCTTTGCGGTGTAATGCTGGCAGGCTTTATGACGGCAGGCGATATGGCGTCTGCCGCTGTGCCCACGCAGCAGCCATCCTATAAAACCGTAACGGAAACCTTTGACTGGGGCCCGTCCGTGTCCAAGGTCATTGTGAACTTAGGCAGTACGGTAAAGCAGAGTGAACTCAATACCGGTATGTTTAAGGTGCATGTGCGCCGTGAATTGGCGGAAGGTGCCATCAGTCCCGTGGAAGCCATGAAAGAAAAAAAGGATGCCTTTATCTCCCTCGGTGCGGAATCCACTTCCAATAAGGACATTGAAGGAGACCGTCAGGTGACGAAGGCCTATGTATCGGATGCGCAGGGCAATCCCGTGGACAGCGGCGAATATGTGACCTTGGAAATGGCGGTAGGCCCCACAGACACGTTGGGGGCGGCCTTGAATTTTGATTTGCACACGCTCTTTAACAACTGGGTTAAACCCCACTACACCATCACCGATGGCAACCGTCTGGTGGTGGACAATAATCAGGGAGATATCCGCCCGCAGGCCGATAAGTTCAAGTACAATCACAAGTTGATTGGCATTCACGATTCCTTCCCTTATGCCAGCTACGAACCGGAAAATGCCGGTGTCGATAATAAAAAGCCGCTGATTATCTGGCTGCATGGCATGGGCGAGGGCGGCAACTCACCGTCCCTGCCGATAATGGGCAATAAGGCCACGCAGTTTGCCGATGCTTCCATCCAAAAATACTTTGATGGGGCTTATGTGCTGGCACCACAGGCACGCACTTACTGGATGCATGGCTATAACGGCTTTGCCGATGGCACGAGCATCTACTCCAAGACCTTGATGGAATTCATCAAGGCCTATGTGGCCGAACATCCGGGCGTAGATGAAAACCGCATCTATGTGGGCGGTGACAGTAACGGCGGCTATATGACCATGCTTTTGGTACGCGATAACCCCGGCTACTTTGCCGCCGCCTTCCCGACCTGCGAAGGCTTAAAAGACAGCCTTATAAGCAAAAAAGATTTGGCCAACATTGCCAAAACGCCGATATGGTTCACGGCGGCCAAGACCGATACGGTGCTGCCGCCGAAGGACTATGCCGTACCGACTGTGGAACGGCTCAAAAAAGCCGGTGCTGATGTGCATTTCAGCTACTTTGACAATGTCGTGGACACCAGCGGCAAGTACAAAAAAGCCGATGGCACGCCCTATGAGTACATGGGGCATTGGTCCTGGATTTATGTCTACAATGACCAGTGTGAAGATACGATTAACGGCAAGAGTGTAAAACTCTTCCAGTGGATGGCAGAGCAGAAACGGAAATAAGCAATCGACAGGCGCTATGTGAAGCAAGTGCATGACTCAGCTTCGCATAGCGTTTTTGTATACATTGTGATAGGGATTTTACAGGACAGATTATGCTTGCTAATTCGTGAATATAAGATTAGAATAAGATTAGAAAAATAAGCTGCTATATTGGGCTAGGGAAGGATCTGAGAGAGGATATGACACAGTTAGAAGTAATTCAACAATTCGTTAAAACTTTAAGTGGTAGTGACTCTGCAGGAACAATGGCTATGGATGAGGCTGTGGGGGCTTGTTCTGATGGCAAATTTTTGAGCATGGACAGTGCAATAAACGCATTTATTGATGATTGCCTTCAGAATTGCCGGGGAAAGAGCAATGATGAACGCAAGAAGTTTTTAATGGATTATTGCGGCATTATTATGGATAATGATGATACAGGTTCGATTACTGGAGTGGATGCTGGCGGGCGTGTAACAAAGACTGCAGAATCGGTAGTGCAGGAACCGTATAATATGAAGAATGCGGTGTATCCGGCCGGGACAACGAAATTTCGCGGCTTGACCTTTGTTTGGCCGAATGCTGCTTCGTTGACGGGATGGCAGCAGAAAATTATTTCCTACATGAATGCACAGTGGGCTGAAGGCGCACTGAATTTGATTTATGAATCCTATGGGCTGGATTTTAACAGCAAATCGAATATCTGCAAGACAATCACTGTAAAATTTGTGAATGAAGCGACAGATGCCTTGGCTTGGACTGCCTGGACGGATGAAAAGAAAACAGGAAAGACGAAGAGCTTGACCTTGGCAATCAATACGCGCTATTACAATGAAATGACAATGGCGCAATATAACGAAAATGGTACAGGTGGTCCTGGTGCAGGGTATCTGGACCGTACACTGGCGCATGAGCTTACGCATGCATTGATGATGGCGGTCTTTCACGATTTTGACATTCTGCCGAATTTTTTGGTGGAGGGGTTTGCTGAACTGACCCATGGCATTGATGATGACCGCTATGAGGATATTTTTAAGGTTTGCGGTTATAGTGGTGACGATTTACGAAAGATATTAAATACGGAAAGCACGGCAGCCAAATCGGATGACTATGCGCTTGGCTATGTATTCCTTCGTTATCTGGCACGTCAGTGTGCCGATGAGAAGAATGCGATCAGCTCATTGGATCGCTTGCCTGCGGGCTTGGGCTATCATGAAAATCGGAAGAAATATGTGGTGTCCGATTATTATCATGGCGATGTCAAACTCGACAAAATGGCGAAGTCCGTTGCTACGGTAGATTTGGCCAGGGCAAATGAGTCGGATACATATACGCTGGGAACAGCAGGACAGAGTCTTTTTGTTGACGGATATAACGGCAATGGCACCTTTGTACTCAGCCAGAGCCAAGTGGGTAATTTTTCCTATCAAAATGGATATTATACGCTGCAGGATGGTAAGAATATCCTGCGTTTCCGCAATACTGGCCGGCGGGCGAATACCTATGTAGCGAAAACGAAGACGACAGGGGAACTTATTGTTAAAGATAAAAATGGACGCAGGACAAGCTATGTCTATGACGATAAGGGAAAGGCCTTGGATGCCTGGTATGCGGCAAATCGAATCTATGTAGGTCGTGGAGGTCTTACCGACAAGATTACGGCCAAGACAGGAATGCAGGTTGTGCTCACGGCACAGAACATGAAAAGCATAGATGTAGTAGATGCTGCCAAGGCCAGTGGGAGTACGATTACAAATGGTAATGAATACCTGAACATGTTTGGTTCGAATTCAGGCAATGATGTATTCCACGCTGGCAAAGCTGGTGCCTATATGCAGGGGAACGGTGGCACGAATACCTATTATGGCGGCAGCGGCAAGGATACGTTTGTTCATAACGGCATGTTTGAGGCTGTGGATGTAATCTATGGCTATGATGAAGAGCATGACACCATCGTGTTGAAAGACAGCCGTCTGACTAATAAAAAATTGTCGGATGATTCACGGGGCAGGGATGTAATTCTGTCCACGACGAATAATGGCGAAATTCGTATCTATAAAGGAGCAGGCCGTTACATTACCATCAAAGATACAGACGGCAAAGTGGTGTATCATAAGGCTATGGGGCTGGCAGAAGGTGCGTCCTATAACAATGAGATGAATACAGTCACGACTACGGCAGCTTATACAGGCAGCCTTGTGGCTGATGGCATGGCCAGTTCGGTAGTGACTTTGGATGCAAGCAAGGCTGTAGGGCGTGTCAATATCTATGGCAACGGGAAAAATAACGTTATACGAGCCGGACAAGGTGGCGGCATATTGAATGGCGGTCGTGGGAATGACGAAATCTATGGCGGCGCTGGGGCAGATGTTATCGAGTATGAATCTGGCGGCGGTATGGATACTGTTTATGGCTATCAGGCAGGCAAGGATGTACTGAGCATTAAAAATGGCAGCATTAATGGGACTGCTGTCAGCGGACGGGATGTGGTGCTGACCGTAGGAAAAGGCAGCATTCGCTTGAAGGATGCAGTGCTGAAGAATATCGCTATACGGGATGCGCAGGGCAGGACAGCGATAAAAAAATTCTACCTGAATCTGCCGGCATGTGCATCCTATACAGCTGGACGCAAGGGGATTTCTCTGACCGATGGATTTGGCGGAACATTGCAGCTGGCGAATTATCAGCCGTCCGTAAGCATGGTAGATGGTTCTAAGACGAAAAAGGCCATTACGGTGAATGGCAGTCAAATAAGTCAGGCGTTGAAACTCTCAGGTGGTGCTGGCAAAGCTGTGCTGACGGGCGGAAAAGGCTCGGATGTGCTGACTGCAGGCCGTGGTGGTTCCGTGCTGACAGGTGGCGCTGGTAATGATACGCTGATGGGCGGAACAGGTGCTGATACGTTTGTCTTTGCGCGCAGCACGGGCAATGATATCGTGAATGGATTCGATGCAGCGAAGGATATGCTTTCCCTGCAGTCTGGCAAATATAATAAAGTTACGGTGTCAAATCGTGATGTCTATTTCTGGTACGGCAATAACTCGCTGAAGATTGCAAATGGTGTTGGCAAGGCAATCAAAGTGCAGTACGGCAAGGTGACGGAGACGGTCAAAAAGTATTTGAACCAGCTTAGTGGTGCTGTTTTCTCAGCAGATGGCAAGAGTATTCAACTGGGGAAGGGCCGGACCTATGCAGCAGCCATTAATCTTGCTGATTATGGCCCCAATATTGTTAACGTAAATGGAAGCCAGACTGCAGGTACGCTAAACATCAACGGCAGTACGGCAACGGCTGGTTTGAAGCTTGTTGGTGGTGCCGGAAAGGCAGTGCTGACGGGCGGTCGAGGCAATGACACATTGGCCGCAGGCCGTGGCGGCTCGATTCTTGCTGGTGGTGCTGGCAATGATACGCTGATGGGCGGTGCGGGACTCGATAATTTTGTTTTCCGTGCTAATGAGGGAAGCGATACCATTTCAGGTTATGCGGCAGAAATCGACAGAATCCAATTCAAGAGTGGTTCGCTTTCTGGATATGATGTATCAGGCAGTGATGTTATTCTCTATAATGGTACAGGCCGAATCCGTGTCAAAGGTGCGCGCAGTAAGAAAATTCTTCTGGCAAATGCTCAAGGGGCTGTTACAACAAAGGTTATTAACAGTAAAAAATTATCTGCCGGTGATGTTTATACCAACAATAATTCTGTCCTCGTGTTGGGCGCTGCGGCAAAGGGAACGTATAACCTGCCGGATTATGATTCGCGTGTCCGCAAGGTAGATGGTTCGAAGGTCAGGGGGGCTGTGGTCATCAATGGCGGCAATACAGCGCAGGCACTGAATCTTTCCGGCGGTGCCGGAAAGGCAACATTGACGGGGGGCAGTGGCAATGATACACTGGCTGCTGGCACTGGCGGCGCTGTACTGACAGGCGGTCTGGGAAATGATACCCTTGTTGGCGGCAGTGGTATAGATACTTTCGTTGCAGGCAGGAATGAAGGTGCGGACCGTATCCGTGGCTACCAGCCGGGGAAAGACATCATCAAACTGCGTACAGGCAAACTCGATAAGATTGAAGCAGCTGGCAATGATGTTGTTCTCTACGATGGTACGAGCAAGATTGTTGTGGAAAATGGCACGCTCAAGAACCTGACCATTCAGGCAGAAGGCAAGACCCTCACGAAATATGTCTATCGCAATCTGCCCAAGGGAGCGTCGTATCTGGCTGGGAAAGCGGGTATCAGCCTGTCGGCAGGTTTTACCGGCACCTTGAATCTGGCCTGGTATGAACCTGCGGTACAGAAGGTGGATATCAGCAAAACTGCTGGTGCCGTGACAGTTGATGCACGCAGTGTGAATAAGCCGCTGACGTTAATCGGCGGTGCAGGCAA
>DJYL01000039.1 GCA_002448495.1 Pseudoselenomonas ruminantium
GCACCGAAAATCGTCGTTTCCAGAGAATGCATGATGGGGCCAATGATGAGGATACCCAGAATCATGGAGATGAACAGGGTAACAAACGGCGTAACAATCAGGTCGATAATATCGGGAACTACCGTCTTGAGAGCCTTCTGCAGTTTCGCAGCAAAGATACCGAGAACAAGTGCCGGCAATACAGAACCCTGATAGCCGACAATCCCAATGGTCATGCCGAAGATTTCCATAGGAATGGGCTTCACATCACCACCGGCAACCGCCCAGGCATTCGGCAGCTGCGGGCCGACAAGCATAAGACCAAGAACCAGACCGATAACCGGCGTACCGCCGAAGCGTTTCATGGTCGACCAGCAAACGAGTGCCGGCAGGAAGATGAAGGCCGTATCCGTCAGAATCTGGCTCAGCAGCAACACATTATCACTGAACTGCACGCCCAGGCTCTGTGCCGCACCGCGCAGGCCCATGAACAAACCAGTTGCCACCAGTACGGGAATGATGGGTACGAATACGTCACCCAGCGTACGGGAAATCTTCTGCAGCGGCGTCATCTGGGCATAAGCTTCTTCCTTATTGCTGACACCGGAGAAATTCGTGCCTTTGACGAATTCTGCAAAGACCTTGTCCACAAAGCCCGTGCCCAGAATAATCTGGTACTGGGCTGCCGCAAAGAACTGGCCTTTTACGCCGTCAATGTTTTCGATAGCTTTTTCGTCGATTTTGGACTTATCGTTAATGATGAGGCGCAGGCGCGTAGCGCAATGTTCTGCATTGCGTACGTTATCCATGCCGCCTACATATTTTTCAATGAGCTTGGCTACGCGGGCCTCTTTCGGCAGGTCAGCGTATTCGTCGTCAGCCGTCACCGTTTCGGCCTTAGCTTCAGCCGCAGCGGAAACAACTTCCTTATCGCCCAGAGCGATGGTGATTTTGTCAAATTCCGTGGAATTGGTTACAACAAAAGGCGTAGTAATGTCATAACCGGCAGCCTTGATGGCTTCGCCATCAAATTCCAGCAGCAGCTGGCCTTTTTTTACCGCTGCTCCCTGTTCCACATGCGCCGTGAAGTGCTCACCGTTCAGTTTGACGGTATCCAGACCAACATGAATCAGCAGGTCTTCACCATCAGCACCATGAATACCAATCGCATGTTTAGTTTCAAAAAAAACGGTAACTTCACCGTCAACAGGGGAATAAACCTTACCGTCCGGATTCTTCACTGCCGCACCAAAGCCCATGGCTCCGCTGGCAAAAGCCGGGTCATTCACCTGGGACAGTTCCACCAGTTCGCCATTAAGCGGGCTGTCCAAACGAATTTCCTTCATAGGAAAAGCCTCCTTCTAAATATTCGCGTCTTCAAAATATAATTCCTGCAAGGGTAAAATATGAAACCAATTTCATATTTACAGTTTACAAGTTCTATATCACTTTGTCAAGATTAAGATTGAAAAAATCGTCAAAATCGGTCAAAAGTACCTTTTTCTTGATAATGCGTACAGCCGGAACGGGGGCAAAAGGCCCGACTGCGCTAAGCCGCCCCGCCAGCCTCGAACCAAACAATCTTCTACTGTACAAGCAAGTCGCGGAACTTGGTGTATTCCTTCTGGAAGAACAGCTGCACGCTGTCTACCGGGCCGTTACGGTGCTTGGCCACGATGATTTCGGTAATGTTCTTGTTCTCCGTATCTTTATCGTAGTAATCCTCGCGATAAAGGAACATAACGATATCCGCATCCTGCTCCAAGGAACCGGATTCACGCAGGTCGGAGAGCATCGGCTTTTTGATCTGACGGCTTTCCACGGAACGGGAAAGCTGCGAGAGCGCAATAACCGGCACGTCGAGTTCACGCGCCAATGCTTTTAGAGAACGGGAAATCTCGGAGATTTCCTGCTGACGGTTGTCGCTGTTCTTGCTGGCCCGCCCCTGCATAAGCTGCAAATAGTCAATGATAATGAGGTCAAGCCCATGTTCAGCTTTGAGGCGCCGCGCCTTGGAACGCAGTTCCATAACCGTGATGCCGGCCGTATCGTCAATGTAGATAGGCGCCCGGCTCATGCGGTCGGCCACGCCTACAAGTTTATTCCACTCCACCTCATCCAACTGACCGGTGCGGAGACGGGAAGCATCTATTCCCCCTTCGGAACAGAGCATGCGCTGCATGAGCTGCTCCTTGCTCATTTCGAGCGAGAAGAACGCCACATTGCCGCCATGCAAACCAACATAGCTGGCGATATTCAAGGTAAACGCCGTCTTACCCATAGACGGACGTGCTGCCACAAGGATGAGGTCGGACTTCTGCAGCCCCGCCGTGAGCTTATCCAAATCCTTAAACCCGGAACTCAGCCCCGTAAGCCCGCCCTTAGACTCATAGAGCACGTTGATGCGCTCAAAGGTACGCATGACGATATTCTTCATGGGTTCAAAGGCACCGCCGCCCTGACGGCTGGCGACCGCGAGAATCTTCTTCTCTGCCTCGTCCATGATGTCTTCCACTTCGTCACTGTCCTCATAAGCTTTGCCCGCAATCTCCGTAGCCACATTAATGAGGTTTCTGAGTTCCGCCTTTTCCTTGACGATTTTCGCGTGATAGCTTACATTGGCAGCCGTAGCCACGATATTGGCCAGCTGGGTGATAAAGCCCAAACCGCCCACCTTGTCGAGCATATCGGTCTTGCGCAGCTCCTCAGTCAGTGTTACAAGGTCCACCGCTTCATCATTGTTCTGCAGGCGCACCATGGCCTCATAGATAATACGGTGCGTTTCCCGATAGAAGTCATCCGGCTGCAGGATTTCCTGCACCTCAATGATGGCCTCTTTTTTGATGAGCATTGCCCCCAAAACCGCCTGTTCGGCTTCGATATTCTGTGGGGGCACCCGTTCTGGTAATGCCATGTTCCTTACTCCTCTTTACTTTCCGCCTCGAAGATATAAGCAAAGGCTTCCTCTGCCGTCGCGACGGGATGTATATCTAACCCCAAATGTTCCTTGGGGATATCCTTGCTGTTTTCCTTGGGGATAACCAGCGTTTTTATGCCCGTTTGTTTGGCTCCATAGGCTTTTTCAAAGACCCCGCCTACAGGCCGCACCCGGCCAGCCAGCGAAATTTCGCCCGTCACGGCTACATCCTGACGGATTTTGCGCCCCGTAACCGCACTGGTAATAACCGCCAGAATCGCCGTACCTGCACTGGGGCCGTCAATATTGCCGCCGCCGATGACATTGATATGCACATCATAGTCGTGCAAATCCTTCCCCGTCAGCTGCCGCATAACGGAGGCGGCATTGAAGACAGAATCCTTGGCCATGGAACCGGCGGTTTCGTTGAAGCGCACCGTCCCCTTGCCTTTTTCCTTTGCGGGGAATGCTACAGCCTCAATCTCAATGGCCGAACCTAAGAAGCCCGCCACGCCAAGGCCAAAAATATGCCCCTGCAGAGCTGTATCCGAAGCTTTTTTTGTCACATACGGAGTCAGACGGCTGACCTGCGTCACCTCATAAATATCTGCCTTGCTGATTTCGACAACGGGGCCGTTTTCCGTCCCCAAATCCTCGACCTTGAAATCCTCGCCGACGCCGCAGCGCTCCAAGGCAAGACTGTAGGCATCCGCCAGAATATTGATGGCCTTGCGCCCTTCAATGGTGTACTCACTGATTAGACCAGCCACTTCATCGCTGACCTCCACATGGAGCTTTTCCGCCGCATTGCGCACAATCTGCTGAATATGCTTCGGCGTCAGCGGTTCAAAATAAATCTCGGCACAGCGGGAACGCAGGGCAGGATTGATATGCCCTGCATCGCGCGTGGTTGCACCAATCAGCACAAAATCTGCCGGTGCGCCTTCTTCAAAGAGTTTTTTGATATAAGGCGGCACCTTGGGGTCTGTGGGGTCATAATAGGCGGACTCAAAGTAGGCCCGCTTATCCTCCAGCACCTTCAACAGTTTATTCTGCAGCATCTCATCCATTTCGCCGATTTCATCAATAAACAGGATGCCGCCATGAGCATCCGTCACCAGTCCCGGCTTTGGTTCGGGGATACCGCTGTCCGCCAGATTCTTCTGCGCGCCCTGATAGATGGGGTCATGAACGGAACCCAGCAAGGGATTCGTGATATCCCGCGGGTCCCAACGCAAAGTCGTACCATCCGTTTCCACGAAAGGCGCTTCTTCGCCAAAGGGCGATACGGCCTTTTTCTTGGCGGCTTCGAGCACCAAGCGGGCTGCCGTAGTCTTACCGACCCCCGGCGGGCCATACAGCAACAAATGCTGGGGATAGGGTGAACTTAATTTGGCCATCAACGACTTGACCGCCCGTTCCTGCCCCACGATTTCCGAAAAGTCCTGCGGACGCAGAAGCTCCATAATGGACTGGGTCAGCTTGATGCTTTCGAGCTTTTCCAGCTTCTCCCGCTTTTCCTTATCCTGCGGGGACTCATTGCCGCCTTTTTCGTCCTTTATCACCTGCTGGCGAATATCGTTGACGTAATCTGCGTGCTCTTTCTCCAGCTTCTCATTGACCTTCTTTTCAATGCTGTCTTCCACATTGCGGCGTGCCACAATGTCCGCTACCCGCTCAGACAGGGCTTCCATAATCGCTGGCACCTGTTCCGGTTTCGGTGCAGGATTAATTAAGGGGTCTTCGCCCAAAATACGCTGCAAAGCCAACACCCGGTCACAAGGGTCAGCCGAGCGCATCAAATCCAATGCCTTCATCTTACCCGCCTGAATCACCAGTTTTTCCGTGCCCATGACATCCACCAGAATGGCATAGAGTGCCTCAATCTGCCTGTCCAGCGGGGTTGCACTGCGTGAAGCAGGAGCAGGCAATGCCTGCTCCTGTTTTTTCGTAAATAAATTGCGAATATAATCCAGTAATTTCATAATCAGCCTGCCACTACATTGACCTTAATCGTACTGGTAATCGAAGGATGTACCTTGATTACCGCTTCGTATTCGCCGGCACCGGTAACTTCACCCTTGATGGAGATTTTACGACGGTCAATATCAATCTTTTCCTTCTTCAGTGCATCCGCCACATCTTTGCCCGTTACGGAACCAAAGAGCTTGCCGTTTTCGCCGATTTTTACCGGAATCGTCACCGAAACCTTTTCGAGCTGCGCAGCCATAAGCTTGGCTTCATCCGTTGCCATGGCCTCCTTGCGGGCCTTGGAACCGGCCTGTGCCTTGGCCACATTCATGTTTTCTGCATTGGCGAGCACCGCTGCCTTGCGGGGCAAGAGGAAGTTACGGCCGTAGCCTTCGGAAACCTCCACGATTTCACCTTTTTTGCCTAATTTTTTAACGTCCTGCTGCAGAATCACTTTCATCTTTATCATTCTCCTCTATATATTTTTCACTGATTTCAATAACTTTGGCCTTAATATCCGCCAAAGCAGCGTCCTTGACCTGTGCGCCGGCCACATTCTGATGGCCGCCGCCGCCCAGTGCTTCCATAATAACCTGCACATTGAGGTCTCCCGTGGAACGTGCACTCAGCCCCACCGTATTCTCATTGAGCTGGAAAATCAGGATGCTCATGCGCACATTTTCAATGCGCAGCAGACCATCTGCGGCCTGTGCCGCAATGACCTGAATATTGGGCATCTGCTCCGGAATGGTGGAAATAATCAGCCCGCCGGGGAAAAGTTCCGCGCGCGCCTTGGTTTTGGCCAATGCCACGGTCGTTTCGTAATCGGAACGGAACAGGTGCCGCACCATCACGGGGTCAGCCCCGCTGCGCCGGAGAAAAGCCGCCGCATCAAAGGTACGCACCCCGGTCTGGATGGCAAAGTTCTTGGTGTCCACCACAATGCCGGAGTACAACGCAGTAGCATCCAGCCGCCCCAGACGAATATCCTCACCAAAATACATCAAAAGCTCCGTAATCAGTTCACTGGTAGAACTGGCGCCCGGCTCAATATACACCAACAGCGGATTCTTGATGAAATTCTCACTGCGGCGATGATGGTCGATCACCACGACCTGATGCACTCTTTCCAGCAGCGTGGGATCTGCCACCAAATGTGGAATATGCGTATCCACTACAATAAGTACAGGATTTAAGGCCGTGGAATTTTTGATATCCATGGCATGTGCAAACACGCCCTCATATTCTTCCTTATCTTTAAGCAAATCCTGAAATTTATCAATGCCATCATTCATATCGGACAGGACAATATGATAACTCTTTTCCAACTGTCGAGCCATCTTGGCTACGCCCATGGCCGCGCCAAAACAGTCAAAGTCCTCATTGTGATGCCCCATAATGTAAATTTCGTCGGAACCTTCCATGATTTCCCGCAGGGCATGCGCCACCACTCTGGCCTTAACGCGCGTATGTTTTTCCACAGCTTTGGCTCTGCCGCCAAAAAACTGGGTCTTGCCATTCATCTGCACAGCCACCTGGTCGCCGCCTCGGCCCAAGGCCAAATCAAGGCCGGCCTGCGCCTGCGCGCCCAGCTCTGCCATCGTCTGATTTTCGGCCACGGCGATACCCATGGACAGGGTTACAGGCAGGCGGTTCGTACTCTGAAGCTGCCGCGCCTTGTCCAGCACATCGAATTTTTCATTCATCGCCTGATCAAGCCCCGCCCGTGTAAGAATCACCACATAAAGGTCTTCACTGACCCTGCGCATAAAGCCGCCCAGATTTTTCATCCACTTGTCAATGGTCTGATTGACCGCCAGCAGCAATGATGTACGTTCTGCTTCCGTCTGCCCCTGCATGACTTCATCATAGTTATCAATCTGGATATATACCAATACCGTACGGCTCTGCTGATAGGTCGTTTTCAACTGCTCATGACTGGTTACATCCTGAATATAAAGGGTCATCAGCGGTTCCTGACGAGGAGCCATCTGCACCGGATGATAATATACATGGTAATACTTATCGGAATTGGCAAATACATACTCGCCTTCCTGTCCCCATATTGGTACCACAATGATGCCCGGCAACAAGTCCTTTACATCGGTATCCTGTTCCGGCTTTGTCCCAAAATACACGCCCATGCGGTCATTACACCACTGAATGCGCCCATCTTCATTGACAATCATAATGGCCTGCGGCAGCTCATCCACTGCATAATTGAGCATTTCATTGATATTGCGCACCACATTGCGGCAATACCGTTCAAAACGTCTTGAGCGGTCTGCGCACCGTTCCCGCGCAAAAGAAGCCAACGCCAGCCACACCAGAGAAGCAATGGCTGCAATATAAATATTGTAGTAAGACAACACGCCGATAAGCACCAGCATAATCAGCAAATGTATCGTTAAATCTACCCATGCCGAAAGATTTCGTGGCATTTAGCGCACCTCATTTCTGCTTGCGGGCTGCGAACCGCCGCCGATAATCAAAGAGCATATCGATAAGTCCCGTCATGGCTGCGACCTGTGCCAAAAAGGGATTCATCAAAATAAACACATAAAATACAATCCGCAGGAACAGCTTTACCTTGAAATGCCGGAACAAGCAATGCACCAGCACCAGCCCCTGCACCAATCCTGCGATAATCGCCAAAGCATTGGCGTTCAGGGACAACTGGTAAAGCCACATAATCTGCCGGGTTCCGCCCCAGTAAAGCCCCACCAGCGCAAAACCAAACAGATACAAAAATCCCTGCGGCAAACGCCACTCATGAATAGCAGGGAACTGCGGAACAGAATGCCCAAGCCGCCGCAAAACTTTGCTGCCGGAAATATAGGCTGCTGCCGCATAGAGAAGCCCCATCAGGATAAAGACCAGAGGGAACAAATAATTGAGCATTTTCATGCCCTGCTCAATATCCGAGCGCGCCTGTGCCAAATCCGCCTCGTTCATGCCCAGGCTTTCATAAACCTGAAATGTTGAGTCAAAAGACGATTGCAGCAGCTCCACCTGCATAGCCAGCGGATTCACATCCGTAACCAACAGCAAAAGTCCGACCGCCGCCAACTGTCCGGCAATAGCCGCCAGCAGCGTCAGCATAAAAGACCTGACGCCCGGCCATCCCTGAGCAAAGGCCCACCCCAAAAGGAGCCCTGCCGGAGCAAAGGCAACAACCAACCGCAGGGAAAGCAGAGGTTCCACCAACAGCCCCACCAGTATACCGGCGGCTGCCGTTGCCATAATGCCCCAACGCAAGCCGTGGCGCACCACCAAAACAATCAGCGGCAGAGGCCAGAACAACACCAGCAAAAAACCGATAAAAGGCAAATAAACCGCCATCAGCGCCAGCACCACACTGAGCGCCGTCAAGAGTCCGCTCTCCGTCAAGGGAGTGATTCTATGTTGATTCATATTGTCATCCTTTCATTAAAACCACATTACATTATAGCAGATACTCTATCTTATGTCTTGCAAGCAGGTACTAATTGTTTGACCGCAGAAAGGATAAGGCATATGAAGACCTCTTAAAACAGACTCAACACCAATTTGCCGATAAGCACGGTAGTCATAACGATAAACAAAGGGCGTACATAACCGACGCCCTTTTTTAGTGCCATACTTGCTCCGCAGTAAGCCCCGGCAATCATAGCAAGCCCCATAGGAATCGCATGGGCAAAATCAATCTGCCCCAAATAACCAAAGAAAATCACCGCCGAAATATTGCTGGCAAAATTGAGCGTGCGGGCATTGGCCGCCGCCCCTAAAAAATCAAAACCAACCATCAACAGGCCAAAGAGCATAAACGAACCGGCACCGGGGCCAAAAAAGCCGTCATAAAAGCCCAGCGAAAAAGCCACCAATCCCGCTAATAACAGCATCCTTGTGGACAAACCCGTGTATTTATTTTCCCGGCCCCAATCCTTTTTGAAGATACTGTATACCAGCACCACAATCAGCATAACCACCACCAACGGGCGCAGGATTTCCGGCGGCAGCAGCTGTACGGTAAACACACCTAAAGCCGAACCGATAAAGGACAGCGGGAACAGCCGCCGCATCAGATAACCATCGACCTTCCCTGACCGCACAAAGGTCAGAAAGCTGGTGCAGCTGCCCATGACCGCCGCGCACTTATTGGTTCCCAAGGCCATTACCGGCGGCAGTCCCGTCCAGAGAAGCGCCGGAACAGAAATCAGCCCGCCGCCCCCTACGACAGAATCAATAAAGGCCGCCATAAAACCAAAAAAAAGCAAAAAAGCCAACATTCCTGCATCTAAAAATTCCATGCTCATTTCCTCACTTACGCCCCCAATTATTACTGCCTCTATTCTAGCACAACAAATGCATCCCTTAAAACCTTTTTCGCCCCGCTGGTCTTTACATCTATATCTTACTGCCTTACAATAGTTTACATACATTTACAGTTATGTTTACACTTTATCAAAAGGAAGGGATATTTTGCTGGAAGACAAGGATGAAATATTAAACAAACCCTTTGCAGAAATCGGCGAAAAACTGCATCTGCTCCTGCAGACCGGTGCCCTGTTAATGGAGAATGGTGCCGACAGTGACCGCACAGTACGGGATATGCGGCGGGCGGCGGCCTTTATGGGCATCGACAGCGAACACATGCACCAGCATGTGCTCTATACCACCTTGATGTTAAATGTCAGTGACAGCCGTCACTCCTACACGGAATTCTGCAAATATCAAAAACACGGGATTAACATGACTACCCTGTCAGCAGTCAGCAAACTGACCTGGCGGGCACTGGCGCAGAATTACAGTCTGGAGGCATTCCGGCGGCAGCTCAACAACATCCGCAATCTGCCACGGGCATATCCTGTCTGGCTGACTGCGTTAGGTGCCGGGGCTGCGTGCGGCGGATTCTGCAAGCTCTTTGGCGGCAGCTGGCTGGATTTTCTCTTAACCGCCATCTGTTCTCTGCTGGGATTTTATGTGCGGCGCCTTTGCACCGCTTACGCGTTTAATACCTATGCCACCATTGCCATTACCTCCTTTGTAACGACCATTCTGGCATGGAGTACCCAGTTCCTTACCGGCGGGCTGAACTGGTATCCGCTTATCGCCTGCACCTTATTCCTTGTACCGGGCATTCCTTTGATAAACGCCGTTGATGACCTGCTCAATAACTTTATCGTGGCAGGCATGACCCGCGCCATGCACACGGTACTGGTCGTCAGCAGCATGACCTTCGGCATTGTTATCGCCATAAGGCTTTGCGGGGTGACAGACTTCACCCATGTGCAGCTGACGCCGGAAACCGTCTACTTTTCCCATGCCGTTGCCGCAGCCATCGGCGCTGTTGGCTTTTCCATCATCTTTAACGTCCCGCCCCGGATTCTGCCCGTAGTGGCAGTTGGCGGCATCATTACCGTACTCATCCGCAATATCACCGTATTGGAATTGGGCTTTTCCCAGACCGCCGGCTCCTTTCTGGGCGCAGCCGTTGTCGGGCTTATCGCCCTAAAGGCCATTCACTGGTTCCATACGCCCAATATCGTTATGACCATTCCTTCAGCTATCCCCATGATTCCCGGCGTGCTCCTGTACCGCCTGCTCTTTGCCCTCCTAAATATTCACTCCATTACCGCTGAAGAATTCTTCACCAGCCTGCAAAGCGGCATTGACGGCATCACCATTGTCATCGGCATTGCCGTAGGTGTGGCGATTCCCAATATCTTTATCCATCGCCAGATTGAACGGCGCAAACAGGATAATGTAGCCAGACTGCTGGCCAAAAGATATGCCGAAAGCGAAGATTAAACGCATTAGGAACTAGAGGAAAGAAGGTTACATATGACTCTGACAACAACCATCTCCCCCAAAAGAGCCCCCTTTATGGAAGGCATACGCGACGGTACTCCCATCGCCCTGGGCTATCTGGTAGTAGCCTTTACGCTGGGCATTGCCGCCCGCAACGCCGGACTCACGGCTTTTGAAGGATTTTTAGCCAGCTTTTTCAATAACGCTTCAGCCGGAGAATACGCCGCCTTTACCATCATTGCCGCCGATGCTCCCTATCTGGAACTGGCGATTATGACGCTGGTGGCCAACGCCCGCTACCTCCTGATGAGCTGCGTCGTCAGCCAAAAATTTTCTCCAGATACCAGTATTCTCCACCGCATACTGGTGGGCTTTGATATCACCGATGAAATCTTCGGTATCACCATCGCGAGAAAAGGCCCCTTGAATCCCTATTACAATTACGGCGCTATGAGCGTGGCTCTGCCGGGCTGGTCTGTCGGCACCGCCTTGGGCGTAATGGCGGGGAACCTCCTGCCCGAAGCCGCGGTGAGCGCCCTTAGCGTGGCCCTGTTCGGCATGTTTATCTGGGTCATCATCCCCCCCGCCAGAGACAACCGCATTATCGGCGCACTCGTCGCCATAAGCTTTATCGCCAGCTTCGCCTGCGCCAATCTGCCCGTAATCAGCGACCTGTCCGGCGGCACGCGGACGATTATCCTGACCATAGCCATCGCCGCCATTGGAGCCATCCTGCATCCGATAAAAGAATAAACAGCGAAAAGCAATTATATCGTAATAAGCCCGTGGGGCCGGTAATGCTTTTCCGCAGCTTTTGACAAGCTTGTCTATGGCGGAGCAATTATATCATACTAAGCCCACACGGGCGCCTTTATACTACGATGTTAACAATATCAGCTAGGAATGATAAACCGCCTCATCCACCTGCATTTCCTTCCCTGCCACCAAAAATGCCGATGTAATATCGCCCACCACATTCTGCGCCGTTCCCGGCATATCAATAATCGGCTCAATGCCGATAAAATGCATAACCGCTGTTCCCGGAATGCCCATATTCTCCAAAATCGGCGGCATAACGAGAAGACCTACACCGGTCATCGCCATCAGGAACTCCACACAGAACAGGGAAAAGATAAAGTCCACATCCATCTCCACCGAAAACGTACACGCGAGCATCATAGAGATTACGGACACATAATAAGCTGTACCGTCCATGTTGAACTGCATACCTACCGGTACCGTAAATTTCGTAATCCGCTCATTCATGCCCAGCTTTTCCACACAAAATTTCAGCGTTGCTGGCAGGCAGGCGCTGGAATTACTGCTGGAAAATGGCAGCGCACTAAATGGTACCGTTTTTTGTAGAAACGGCAGGGGAGAACAACGGCCAGCCAGAAAAATCAGCAAGGCCGCCACGATAAAGCTGAGTGGCAGGCCCAACGCAATAACCAGCAACATCCGGCCATACGTCCAAAGGCCAATAATCCCCAGCTGCATAACCATCTTGACTGTGGATATACACACCAAAAACGGCAACAGCATACTCATAGTCTGAACAACATTCATCGTAAAGTTGCTCATAAAGCGAACCCCTTCACGAGCCCAATCCAGTTGTCCATCCATTTTGTTCAGGATAAAACCACAAAAACAGGCCAGAAACAAGGTCTGCATAATGTTATTGGTGGAAAAAGGCGAAACCACATTCCCCGGCACAATACCCGCTAAAAGCGACCCCACTGTAATACCCGGAGCATTACCCATATTGCCATCAATTGTAAGGGTGGCCAAAATTTCCGGCATCCCCCCCATAAGATATCCTGCCAACAAACCGGCTGCTACGAAAAAAGCCAGTTTCAACAAGGACCATATGACCACATGCCAGCCAATACGCCCGATATTACTGGAATAGGACATACTAATGATTCCTTCGATAACCGAAAAAAATATCATCGGTGCAATCGCCATCATCAATGCGCTGATAAATACCGTCTGTATCGGTTCAATAACAGCTGCCGCCAGCCAGTCCTTACCTTCCTGAGCGGCACCAAAGTACAGCAGGGCGCCAACAACCGTGCCACTAACCAGGCCTGCCAGGATTCTGCGCACTTCCTGATACTCCGGGTCACGGAGCCTGATGGTCACAATATTTTCGCCCCGCCGCCTGCTGCGCGTATATTTCAACTTTTTACGGTGGGCCTTCAGTATCGCATACCCCGGCAGCTCAGATTCTGCGTCCTCTGGCAGCATAAGCAGGGGATTATAAGCCTCGCCTTTAGCAGCCAGCAGAAATTTTAACCGATGAAAAGACTTTTGCCAACTCATAATCAGGCTAAAGTCTTGCGGATTTTTGTCATGCTTGGCAAAGCGCTGAAAAGTTTCCTCGACGAGCAGCTGCATCACATAGATTTCATGCGGCTCAGCCTTCTCACTGACCAACTTTTCCGCAATCCAGTCCATAGCCTGCGAAAAATTTTCCCAGGTAATGACAAACGAATTATCACTTATTCGAGCGTTATCAGCCATAAAATCTTCGCTTTCTTCAGGTCAGCCAAACGCTGCAGCTGCAACTTATTCAAGCCTCTTTCGCTGTAAAGCTGGATGGGGTTGCTAAACAGTGGAATCTGTTTCACCTTCAGCCCCTGTGCCGCAATGAACTTCTGTACTTCTTCGTCACTATTGAAGAATTTCTGGTCAAAATCAGCATCGGCAATATCCTCGTAAACTTTTGCCGATTCCTTGTAGACTTCACGCGCATTTTTCTCGCCATAAACCACTTTGGATGCGCCCATAACAAAATCGCGGGCAGAAAAGTCCGTAGTAATATAGCAGCCACCATGTTTTTGCAAAATAGCCTTGATATTCTGCAGAACGCTGGCCTGCTGTTCATGGGTCAGATACATCATCAGTCCGTCCATAGTAATGCAGACAGGCCCTTGCATCAAATCTGCCGCCGCCATCATCTGCTCCTTGTCGGTTGCATCTGCGACTTCATACGAAGCCAGCTTCAGTTCATCAGGCTTCAGGCATTTTTTCAGATAGTTGTTGCCATAGACTGCCACAGCCGGGAACTCTGCCCCGACAAACCGAATCCCCTGCCGGGCCATATAAAGCCCACGGGAGGAAAAACCACAGGCAATGTCCATGACATTCTTATAGCCATTTTGCTGGATATACTGATTGAGCGCGGCATAGCGCATCTCATGATAAAGCATATTCACCGGCTGCAGCGTATAAAAATTCTTGATTTTTCCCGTGAACAACAGATGCTGCTTGCCCGTGGCCTTGGCATATTCAGCCGCCTCCGGCACACCGGCCTCCCGCAGCCAAAACAGCGACGTATAGGCCGTATAAGAAACCGGCTCAAACTCCGCAGCCCAGCTTTTTCCACTCAGTAGTAGGAATAAGCCCAAAACCAAAACAGACAGCCATCTGACTGGCAATAATTTATGCATGTTCAACACACCCTTCCCTAATAATAAAAAAACATCTTGAGAATATTTCGCCCAAGGTGTTGATATCTCCTGCCATCAGCAATTTTTATTTCATCAGCCTGCAGACTGTTTTCTTTTCTCTTTATATCCCTAAACCAGGCAAAGTGTTATTATTTTTTCTTTACAATTCCTCGCCACACACCTACAATGGATACATATAAATGAGGAAAGGACTCGTACTATGAACCACGACATCTATATCTACCTGCTTGTTATGAGCGCGGTGACGCTGGCCATCCGCATATTGCCCGTCACCCTTATCCGCCGTCCCATCAAGAATCAATTTTTACGGTCATTTCTGTTCTACGTCCCCTATGTGACGCTGGCGGTCATGACCTTTCCCGCCATTATGGATGCCACGCGCAGCCCCTATGCGGGACTTTTGGCCCTCATTGTCGGTATTGGCCTTGCCTGGAAGGGCTTCAGCCTGTTTAAGGTGGCTGCCGCCTGCTGTATTGTGGTATTCGGCGTGGAACTGATTCTCCTTTGACACTTAATAGAAAAAGCAATACGATACAAGTATCCCACGCCGCTACGCATCCCGGCGATAAAGAAATAGAATATATCGCTAACGCTGGCATAACAGCAATCAAAAATTAAAATAATCTCGCAAAAATCCCTTGAAAGCCACTGCTCTCAGGGGATTTTCCAATTACTCCTTCATCGTTTTAGTTAACCCATTTTATAATATCGGTTGACATAAAAGTAATGAAGGAGTATCCTTTTTACTGTAATCTTTACGAGGAAGCGATGAATATGCAGAAAACAAGGGAGGATGCACGAAAATGATATGGTACCCTTACCAGCAAATGAAGAACATGAACGCTCCTTATGAGATAATTCGGGCGGAAGGGCCTTATCTCTATACCAAGGATGCCAAACTACTGGATTCCATCTCCTCATGGTGGAGTGTTATCTATGGCTACCATCAGCCACAAATTACCGCCGCCATCTGCCAGCAGGCGGAAAAATTTTCCCACATCATGCTTGGCGGTCTGACCCATAAGCCCGTGGAGGAACTGTCGGAAAAACTTGCCGCCTGGCTGCCCGGTGATTTGGATTATTGCTTTTTCTCCGATTCCGGCAGTGTAGCGGTGGAAGTCGCGTTGAAGATGGCTTTGCAGTATTATGTGAACCGTGGAGAAAATAACCGCTGTACCGTATTGGCGCTTGAACATGCCTATCACGGCGATACCTTCAAAACCATGTCCGTTGGTGATGACGAGGATTACCATTTCATTTTGCAGGTATATGGCAAAAATCCCTATGTTGTGCATATTCCTACGGAGATTGCGGCTTTGGAGAAAGCCTTTGCCCAATATGGCAGTGAACTGAATGCGTTTATTGTTGAACCACTGCTCCAAGGTGCAGGCGGTATGCGTATGTACGATATCGCTTTCCTGCAGCGGGCCAGAGAACTTTGCGACGAATATGGTGTTTTGCTGATTTTCGATGAAGTGGCAACCGGTTTTGGGCGAACCGGACACCGCTTTGTCGCAGATATCGTTTTACCAGATATTCTGGTACTGGGCAAGGGGCTTACCAGCGGACATATCGGCCATGCAGTTACGGTAGCCAATAAAAAAGTCTTTGCCGCTTTTTATGATGATGCGCCGGAAAAAGCCCTGATGCACGGCCCCACTTTTATGGGCAATGCCTTAGCCTGTGCCGCAGCCAAGGCCTCTATTGAGCTGTATGACCAACTGGATGTAACCGCCAGAGCCAGACATATGGAGGAAATCGCCAAAAGAGAACTGGCCGGCTTTACCGACCCGCGTATCCGGGAAATACGGATTATGGGCGGCTGTGCCTGCATTGAGGTATATGACGAAAAGACGCTGGCAGGCTATCAGCAGTTTGCGTACGCGCGTGGTGTCTTTGCCAGACCTTTCCTGACCTACCTTTACTCCATGGCACCCTACATCCTCACCGATGAGGAACTCATTCATATCTATGCCGTGATGAAAGAATGGTTTGTAAACTACGGAGGCTGAACTCATGAAAAATCTGAATACACGCGAACTTGTACTCTGCGGCCTGTTCATTGCCCTGATTACCGCAGGTACGTTTATCCGCATTCCGGTGGGTACGGATGTCTATACTCTGCAATTCCTGTTTACCCTGCTTGCAGGGCTGATCCTCGGTGCCCGTCTGGGAGCCATCGCCGTGGGCACCTATGTGCTGCTGGGCTTAATTGGGGTGCCAGTATTTGCTTCCGGCGGCGGTCCTGCCTATATGCTGCAGCCCACCTTTGGTTATCTGCTGGCCTTTATCCTGCAAGCATGGCTGGGCGGTTCTTATGCGCGCCGCAGTGCTGCTGTTTCGTATGGCCGTCTGCTGACGGCTAACCTTTTGGGCATGACCGTTGTTTATCTGATTGGCATAAGCTGGTTCTATCTGGTTTCCAATTATGTGATTGATGCGCCTATCCCCCTTTGGACGGCTGTTTTCTACTGCGGTGTTTTGCAGGCAATACCTGACTTTCTTCTCTGTCTGGCGGCAGCAGCCATTGGCTTGCGCTGTTATCAAAGCGGTGTATGGATAGAGGAAAACCGCGCAACTGCCCATAAGGAGGTGTGCGCATGAGCAAGAATCTGTTTGTCACAGGAACCGGCACAGAGATAGGCAAAACGTACATTGCCGGTCTCATTGTAAAAACACTGCATGAAGCGGGGCTGAATGTTGCGTATTACAAGGCTGCCATGAGTGGCAATGAACGGCGCCCCGATGGCAGCCTGATTCCGGGAGATGCGCTCTTTGTCAAGGAGATTTCCGGCATTTCCCAGAGCCTTGAGAGCATGTGTCCCTATGTATATGAAAATGCGGTGTCCCCACATCTTGCCTCCCGTATAGAAGGCAATCCTGTAAACATGGATGTAATCGAGCAGACCTTTCAGGCGGTCTGCCATACTCATGATTATGTGGTTGTCGAAGGCAGCGGCGGTATCACCTGTCCCTTGCGTTTTGATGAAGAAAAAATCTTTCTGGAAGATATTGTGCGCAGGTTCAGCCTGCCCAGTCTTCTGGTAGCAGATGCCGGACTTGGCACCATCAACGGCGTAGTGCTCACCTATGAATACATGGAACAAAAGAAACTGCCCTTAAAGGGCATTATCTTCAACAATTTCCATCCTGGCAATGTAATGGAAGAAGACAACCGGCACATGTGCGAAACGCTAACCGGGCTTGACGTGCTATCCTGCGTCAGTCAGGGCGACAAAAATCTTCCCGGCCTGAGCGCCGAAAAACTTGCTGCATTATTTGCAGACAGTTTCCTGCAACCAGAAAGCTTGTAATGCTCAATTGCAGTTTATCGGTCAGTTAGTGTTGAAGGTATCCCGTCCATGCGTTGTTCGGGGGTGAACGGGGAGTAATTTTTC
>DJYL01000219.1:0-2640 GCA_002448495.1 Pseudoselenomonas ruminantium
AAGTTTAGTGCGTGTATTGAACCGGTTTGCCACGGGGATTGGCCCGGCGACCATCAAGAAGTTGTCCGGTGAGGAAATCCGCAGTGCGGGCATCCGGCTGACGGATTTTGTCGATGCCGATGCCCGCGAGAGCGGCGACCCCTATGCGAAATTGCTGACGGCTTTGGCGGCAGAGAATATCGTCGTGTTTGATGTGGAATCTACCGGCGTGGATACGACACGGGATGAAATCATCCAGATTGCGGGTATCCGTTTGGCTAAAAACGGTGCGGTCAAGGAAAAGTTTGTGCGGCTGTTGACCCCCTTGCGTAAGGTCGGTGATTCGGTAAAAGTGCATGGACTTACGGATGATTTCCTGCGGGAACAGGGCGAAGACCCCAAAAAGGTCTTGCAGGATTTCTGCGCTTTTGCCCAAGGTGCGGTGCTTGTGGGGCATAATGTATCCTATGACTTGCGGATTTTGGGCAGTGAGCTTTCCCGTCTGGATTTGCCGCCCTTGGAATATCCGCTGTACTATGACACGCTGGATATTTTCCGGCGCTTTTATCCGAATCTGCCCAATCACAAGCTGGAATTTTTGGGAAAATACTGTGAGGTCAAACATAAATCCAGCCACGATGCCTTTGATGATATTCTGGCGACAGCCGAAATCCTCATGTATGCTGTGGAGCGGGATTTGCGTCCTCATGTGGAGGCGCGGCGGGTGATTATGGACAAATATCAGGATATGTTTAGTGAATGGACGGAAAAAATCACCGAAGCCCGCCAAAAGGCAAAACGTCTGCGCCCCTGGCAGCTTTTGGGCGAGATTGTGGTGAGCTGGGGCATGGACAAGTATTATATCAGGCACAAGGAACCTCAGCGAGTGGAGCACTTGCGGGATTTGTTCCGGCAGGCCAGGGATTTGGATGATGAAGCCATCCGTCCGCTTGATGCGGTGGAGCGTTTTCTGCGCTATACCACCTTGTCCAATACGGAACTGGACACATTGACCCGTCGTCAGCAGATTCCCATTATCACCATCCATCAGGCCAAGGGCTCGGAGTTTGATTATGTATTCTTAGCAGGCTTGCAGGAGGGGACTTTCCCCGGTTTTCAGGCGGAGAAAAGCGGGCGGCTGGCAGAGGAAGCGCGGCTCTTTTATGTGGCCATGACCAGGGCGAAAAAGCAGCTGTTCCTGTCGTGGTCGCAGACCATGTACGGTCACTACCGCCATATCAGCAGTTTTATCCATAATATTCCACGCAAGTATCTGCAAAATGTATGATGTGCGTTGATTTGAACATGGATACAGTATATTTTATAAATTTTCGTCGTTATAATAAAATTGTGTACATTCAGGCTGGATTGTAGTATACTATTTACTGGTAGACACAATTGTATGAGTTTTATAGACAAAGGAGCGATTACTTTGGCAGACATGAAACAGTATGTACAAGATACGTTAGACCTGATTGCAAAACGCGACCCGGACCAGCCGCAGTTCAAGAACACGGTATCCAAGGTTTTGGAAAGCGTTATTCCTGTGCTGGAAGCACATCCTGAATTTAAGGAACAGAAGATTCTGGAACGCATTATCGAGCCGGAACGCGTGATTACCTTCCGCGTACCCTGGCAGGACGATAAGGGCGAAATTCATGTAAACCGCGGTTTCCGCGTGCAGATGAGCAGCGCCATTGGCCCCTACAAAGGCGGTCTGCGCTTCCATCCCAGCGTAAATCTCGATATTTTGAAATTCCTGGCCTTTGAACAGGTGTTCAAGAACGCACTCTCCGGCCTGCCGATTGGCGGTGCCAAGGGCGGCTCGGATTTTGACCCGCATGGCAAATCCGACAATGAAGTTATGCATTTTTGTCAGAGCTTTATGACGGAGCTCTATCGCCATATCGGCCCGGATGTGGACGTTCCGGCTGGTGATATCGGCGTAGGCGGCCGTGAAGTCGGCTATCTCTACGGTCAGTACAAGCGCATCCGCGACAGCTATGATGCAGGTGTCCTCACGGGCAAGCGCGTGGACTATTGGGGCAGTCTTGCCCGTACCGAAGCTACCGGTTACGGCCTCCTGTACTTCGTCAAGAACATGCTCGATGCCAAGAACATCAGCCTCAAGGACAAGACGGTTGTGGTTTCCGGTTCCGGCAACGTGGCAACCTATGCCATTGAAAAGGCACAGGCTTTCGGTGCCAAGGTCGTTACCTGCTCCGACTCCAACGGCTATGTCTACGACCCGAACGGCATTGATTTAGATGCCGTTAAGGAAATCAAGCAGGTTCGCCGCGGCCGCATCAAGGAATATGTGGAAAACCATCCGCAGGCCGAATACCATGAAGGCTGCAAGGGCGTTTGGACGGTCAAATGCGATGTGGCTTTGCCGTGTGCAACGCAGGGCGAAATCGACCTCGAAAGCGCGAAGGCCCTTGTGGCTAACGGCGTAATCGCTGTTGGTGAAGGTGCCAATATGCCGTCCACGCTGGAGGCAATCGCTTACTTCCAGCAGAACAAGGTGCTCTTTGCTCCGGGCAAGGCAGCCAATGCCGGCGGCGTATCTGTTTCCGCACTCGAAATGGCCCAGAACTCCGAAAGACTCCAGTGGACGTTTGAAGAAGTTGATGGCAAGCTGCAGGACATCATGGCCAACAT
>DJYL01000219.1:2806-4192 GCA_002448495.1 Pseudoselenomonas ruminantium
GCTGGCGCATGGTCTGGTGTAAGAGAATAAAGTTTTTAGGATTGACCAGTCAGATTGGCTGGTCAATTTTTAATGATATTTAATGCTTTTTTTCTCTTATGGCGCTATAATAAATAAATAATCTTTATAAGCAGAGGTATGAAGCGTGAAATTTGGCGAGTTTATGGCCAGTTTGCAAAAAAGTGAGTTAAAGCATGTTTATTTGTTGGCTGGTGAGGAACATTATTACATAGAAAAAGCGCGGGAAAAACTTTTCGCGCAGTTGTTTGCCAGCCCCCAGGAACAGGCTGGTGCCCTGCAAAAACTGACTGGTGTGTTGGATACAGATGATTTAGTGGGGCTTATCGAGACCGCGCCATTTTTTGCCAGTAAAAATGTGCTGCTTTTGCAGGATACCAGTTTGTTTAAGGAAAACAAAGAGGAAGGGGACAGTAAAAAGCCGGGCAAGGACAAGAAGATGGAACGGCTGTTGGCAACGCTTGCGGATATGCCGGAATTCAGCTATGTGATTTTTGTGCAGAATGGCAAGGCAGACAAGCGGCGCAAGTTGTATAAGGCTATTGAAAAATGTGGGGCGGTGCTCGAGGCAGACGCTGTCCGGGCCTGGAATATCAATGACTGGCTGCAGGGAAAGCTGCAATCCATGAACAAGGATATGGACCGGGAGGCAATGGCGTATTTCAGCGGGGTAGTCAGCACCATGCAGACCATTTCCCTGGAATTTTTGGACAAGGAATTTGACAAACTGGCGCTGTTCACCAAAGAGCGGCAAATCACGAAAGATTTGTTGACCAAGGTTTTTGCGGGATTGCCGGAGGTATCGGTGTTTGCCATGCTGGATGCCATCAGTGAGCGGAAGGCGAAGAAAGCCATGCAGCTTTTGAGGCGCCAGTTAAATGATGGCACTTATTTTACGGTAATACTAGCGCTGTTGACTCGTCATGTACGGCAACTTTGGCAGGCACAAACGCTGCAGAAACAAGGCATACGAGGCAAGGCACTGGCCAAGCCCTTGGAATTGAATCCTTTTATTGCTGAGAAATTGGGACGGGCTGCCATGCAATTTCCCGAAGCAGTACTGAAACGCAATATGCTTGAACTAATAGATGCAGACTACTTTTTGAAAACAGGACAGGCCGGAGAGGAAGTATTAGAACATGCCGTGATTGACCTGTGCCGTGGACAGGCATAGGCAAAGATTGGGAAATCAAAAAGCATGAGGCTGCAAATAATTAGCGCCTCATGCTTTTTGTTAGGATATATTTCCTGCCAAGGTGGTCAGATACCCATCTCGATATTGTGAATAATGGTGGTCAGTTTTTCCATTTCCTCACTGGTGCGTTCGTTGATGGCCTCCAGTGCTTTGATGGACTGGGTGGATTTCTG
>DJYL01000034.1:0-5803 GCA_002448495.1 Pseudoselenomonas ruminantium
CGTATCAAACATATTGTAAAGCCACAAAAGAAAATTTTTATTAGGCGGCGAAAATGGCCAAAAGCTATACAAAAGCGACAGCAAAATAGCGATAATGATGGAAAGCATAAAATCCGTAATATTGCAAAGCGCCACTGGCGGGGTAATCCCCACCAGCACATCCCGCACCATACCGCCGCCCACCGCCGTAAGCGCCGCCAGCACAATCGTACCGAAAATATCCATTTTGCGCTTGATGGCTACCATAGCCCCGGAGACGGCAAAGGCAATCGTTCCCATAATATCAAAAATCACCCATGTAAGACTATCCATAAAAATTCTATCCTTTCCCCGTAGTTCTTCACCATTGCTATTGTACTATGAAATTTTCCTGCGTCAACCCATTCCCGCCGCAAAAAGGCAGCACCCCCATCCGACATGAGCATGCTGCCTTTACTTACGATATTCCATTATCTATTAATCCCTTTCCTGCCGCCTCCACGCGGCAAGTATTGCGCTCAATCCTTTTGCCCGGTGCTGCCAATCAGGCGTTTGCTGCTACATCTGCCTCAGCCGTCTGACCGGCAAACGGCACAGCTTTTCCCAGCAGACGCTGCTGCTCTAAAACACTCGTACCATCCAGCTTGGCTTCGGAAATAATCTGATTGCCTTCCACCTTCAAGATGACTATTGAACCATCCGAAAGCAGCTTGGTAAGCGTCACCGGGGAAAGTCCGCTTTCCTCCTCGGAACTGGCCGCTGCCTGCGTGGCGGTGAGCCTTGCCAAAAGCTGGCTAAAGGTACTGGCTGCCGAATGCAGATTATAATCTGTCCGGGCATGTTCCTGCTGCTGCCAATAATTCAGACTGCTGGCGGCAGCAATAGTATTGATACTCATAAGTTCCTCCTTTCTGCCTATGTCAGAAAACTTCTGCATAGATATCATCGTATAAATAGAAGCAAAACTTAAGTTAACTCCCGAAATTTAATCTGTTTTTAATCCAAAAGCCCTGCCAATCATTGTAGCAGGGCTTTTTACTTATTCAAATTCGATGGTTGCCGGCGGTTTTCCGGTGCAGTCATACAGAACGCGGTTTACGCCCTTGACCTCATTTATAATACGAGTTGTAACTTTTTGCAGCACTTCCCAGGGAAGCTGCGCGCTTTCGGCAGTCATAAAGTCGGATGTCTCTACCGCCCGCAGGGCAATGGCATAATCATAGGTACGTCCATCTCCCATAACCCCTACAGAGCGCATATTGGTAAGCGCGGCAAAATACTGCCCCAGGTTCTTGTCGGCACCAGCTTTTGCCACTTCCTCGCGATAGATAGCATCGGCTTCTTGCACGATTTTTACCTTTTCCTCGGTGACTTCGCCGATAATGCGGATGCCCAGTCCGGGGCCGGGGAACGGCTGACGGCTCACCAGATATTCGGGAATGCCCAGTTCACGTCCGGCACTCCTCACCTCGTCCTTAAAGAGCAGGCGCAAAGGCTCTACGATTTCCTTGAAATCCACAAAATCCGGCAGACCGCCTACATTGTGATGCGATTTAATCACGGCAGATTTTCCCAGCCCGCTTTCAATAACATCGGGGTAAATCGTCCCCTGCACCAAAAAGTCCACGGCACCGATTTTCTTGGCTTCTTCCTCAAATACGCGGATAAATTCCTCGCCGATAATCTTGCGTTTTGCTTCCGGCTCCGTTACCCCTTTCAGTTTGGCATAAAAACGGTCTTGGGCATTAACACGGATAAAGTTCACATCATAGGGGCCGTTTTCACCGAACACCGCCTCAACCTGGTCGCCTTCATCCTTGCGCAGAAGGCCATGGTCAACGAATACACAGGTGAGCTGCTTGCCGATAGCCTTGGACATAAGCACAGCTGCCACCGAGGAATCCACCCCGCCGGACAGGGCGCAGAGAGCCTTGCCGTTGCCGATTTTTTCCTTGAGCTCGGCAATGGTCTTTTCCACAAAGGAATCCATTTTCCAATCGCCAGCGCAGCCGCAGACGTTATAGACGAAATTCTTGAGCATGACCTGCCCCTGCACCGTGTGCATAACTTCCGGATGGAACTGAACAGCATAGAGATTCTCTGCTGCATTTTCCATAGCCGCTACAGGACAGACCGGCGTATCCGCCGTAACCTTAAAGGAAGCCGGAGCTTTGGCGATATAATCCGTATGACTCATCCAGCAAATCGTCTTTTTATCCACACCAGCAAAAAGCTTGGAAGCGGGTTCCTTAATCGTAACTTCCGTCTTGCCGTATTCGCTGGTAGGTGCCGTATCCACTTTTCCCCCCAGTTTGTGCGCCATCAACTGTGAGCCATAGCAAATCCCCAATACCGGAATACCCAACTTAAAGAGTTCCTCGCTGCACGTAGCAGAATCTTCCTGATATACGCTGTTGGGGCCGCCGGTGAGAATAATGCCCTTAGGTGCCATTTCCCGAATCGTATCCAAGGACAGCGTATGGGGGTGTACCTCACAGTAAACATGATTTTCCCGCACCCGCCGGGCAATCAACTGATTGTACTGCCCGCCAAAATCCAACACCAAAATCATTTCATTTGCCGGCTTGCTCAAAATATCTGCCTCCTATATAAATGTCCACAAATCTTTCTAACGATTATAACATAAGGCCACGCTTATGAAAAGCTGAAAAGTTACGGAGTATGAGTTCGAGGCACAAGACAGCATGAGGGAACGGGGATAACTTTCTTTCACTTAGACAGGCTTGTCAAACGTTCCAGAAAGTCATCCCCGTCCCCTCACGCCTTAGGCTTAACCTTAGCAACTCATGAATACAAACTAAACAAAAAAGCACCGCCGAAGCGATGCTCTATCTTCATATGGCAGGGGTAGCTGGACTCGAACCAACGCATGCGGGATTCAGAGACCCGTGCCTTACCAACTTGGCGATACCCCTGTGTCTTCCGCGCTCTCGCGCATCAACAATAAGTATTATAGCGGGGAGCAGGGAAAGTGTCAAGCACTTTTTTAAGTTTTTTTTGAAAAAGTTACGAAAAAGTTCGATGGATAAGTATTGCCAGTCCCACGGGCGCCTTCGCATATCGTGAAACAAATAACTAGCCGCAATGTATGGAAATCGAACAAAATTGTATATATAATGTAATTATGTGTGAAATAATTTCCATTTAGGGGGTTTTGCGATGTTAACGACTCAGACCAAAGAGTACCCGCTGCCAGCAGATCTACAGGCCAAGATTGACCTGGTCTTAGAATCCCATGACAACGACCCGACACAGATTGTGGGCATTCTGCTGGACGTTCAGGATTTACATGAACGGCACTATGTGCCGGAACCAACGGCCTACTACTTAGCTGACCGGCTTTCGATTCCTGTGACCAACGTGTTCGACTGTCTGAATTTTTACAGTGAACTATCCTCGCGCCCACGGGCCAAATACCCCATACAGGTGTGCTCCTCCCCTGCCTGCCGCGTAAACCGCATCGACACCGAGCGGCTGCTGTCCACCTTGCAAGACCTTCTGGACATCAAAATCGGCGAAATCACCTACGACGGCCGTTTCACGCTAGAGCGCACCACCTGCTACGGTGCCTGCGACCGCGCACCCGCCGTACGCATCAACGGCCATGTCTATGACCATTTGGATTCCACGGAAAAAATCGAAGCCCTGCTTCGTTCCTTACAATAATATAGGAGGGAAATGTATGAGCACACCAATTAAATTTCTCACCCAAAACTTTGGCGCCTACGACACCTCCTCCATCGGTTCTTATATGAACATCGGCGGATTCTCCGCCCTCAAAAAAGCCGTCAACATGGACCCGGAGGCTATCTGCACCCTGCTTTCCGATGCCAAAATAAAGGGCCGCGGCGGTGCCGAATACCCCTTGGGCCGCAAATGGAGCCAAGCCAGAGCCGTCCGCGGCGAAAACAAGGTGATTATCTGCAACGCAGACGAAGGCGAAACCACCACGTTCAAAGACCGCGAACTCATCAAAAATGACCCCTTCAACCTCATCGAAGCCATGATTATCGCCGGCTTTGTCTGCGGAGCAACGGACGGTTACATCTATATGCGCGCCGAATACGCCTGCTTCCGCCCGCTGCTCTTAAACGCCATCCGACAGGCGAAAAACTACGGTTTCCTGGGCGAAAATATCTTGGGCAAGGGCTTTAACTTCAACATTCACCTGTATTCCGGCGGCGGCGCCTATGTCTGCGGCGAAGGCACGGCGCTTATCCGCTCCATCGAAGGCAAAGCCGGACGCCCCCGCATGAAACCGCCCTTTATCAAGGTCAGCGGCGTCTTTGCCCGCCCCACCTGCCTGAACAATGTGGAAAGTCTTTCCCTTGTGCCGCATCTGCTCAACGACAAAGATACTTACCTGAACTGCGGCAGGGGCGAATCCATCGGCACCAAGCTCATCAGCGTTGCCGGAAACGTCAACAAACCCGGCGTCTTTGAAATTCCCTTTGGCACGACCGTACGCGAAATCATCTATGACCTCGCCGGCGGTATGCAGCATGACCGCGGGATTCAGCTCATTCAGTTTGGCGGCGCATCCGGCAAAGTGACGGATGCGAGCATCTTAGACACCCCTTACACCTATGAAGACCTGCGCGCCGCCGGTGTTATGGTCGGTTCCGGCGGTATCCTCGTCATCGACAAGCGCACGAGCATCATTGACTTTTTGCGCATGAATCAGGAATTTTTCTCCGAGGAAAGCTGCGGACAGTGCACGCCCTGCCGCGAAGGCAACCTGCACATCAAGATTATCCTCGACAAACTGGCAGCAGGCACCGCTACGCCGGAGGACATCCGCACCATGGCCACCATCGCCCGTGTCATGAGCATGTCCTCCCTTTGCGGCCTTGGCGAAACCGCCCAGAACAGCCTGCAATCGGCCATGAAAAAATTCCCGGAAGTTTTTGACCTTGGAGGTGCAAGCGCATGAGCGAAATGATTCATCTGACCATCAACAACATCCCTATCGAAGTGCCCAAAGGCACGAAAATCATGCAGGCTGCCCAGACAATCGGCATTGACATCCCCCACCTATGCTACCACGAAGACCAGCGCATCAAGGCACATTGCCGTCTGTGCTCCGTGGAAGTCACCGGCAAAAAACGCCTGCTTGCCGCCTGCTCCACCGAAGTCTGGGAGGGCATGGATGTCCATACCGACACCCAGATTGTCCGCGATACACAGGTATCCATTCTCCAGCTTATGCTGGCCAACCATCATAAAGACTGCCTGAGCTGCCCCCGCAACCAGAATTGCGATTTGCAAAGACTCTGCAGCCGCTTCAACATCTTAAAATCCCACCTGCCCAGTGTAGTAAAAGAAGAACCCCGTATCGAAACCAATCCCGCCATCGTCCGCGACCCAGCCAAATGTATCCGCTGCGGCAGATGTATAAGAGCCTGCAAGGACGTACAGGGAATCGCTGCGCTGACCTACGCCGGACGCAGCAGCGATATCTGTGTCACCACCGCCTTTAACAAGCCCATGGAACAGACCGACTGTATTCTTTGCGGGCAGTGCAGCCTCGTCTGCCCCACGGGTGCCATCGTCGAAAAAGACGATACCCAAAAAGTCCTCGATGCCTTGCAGGATAAGAGCAAACACGTTATCGTGCAGGTTGCTCCCTCCGTCCGCGTCGCCTTAGGCGATGCCTTTGGCATGGAACCGGGTGCCATCGTCACGGGGCAGATGGTCAAAGCCCTGAAACTTCTGGGCTTTGACAAGGTCTTTGACACCAACTTCGGCGCGGATTTAACCATCATGGAAGAAGGCCACGAATTCCTGCACCGTCTGGAAAACG
>DJYL01000034.1:5879-6877 GCA_002448495.1 Pseudoselenomonas ruminantium
CCCATGATGACCTCCTGCAGCCCCGGCTGGGTGAACTACATGGAAAAACACTTCCCCACCTGCATAGACCACCTTTCCTCGGCCAAATCCCCCATGAGCATGTTCGGCGCCATCGCCAAAACCTACTATGCCGAAAAAGCAGGGCTTACGCCACAGGAAATCGTCACCGTCTCCATCATGCCCTGCACCGCCAAAAAATTTGAAGCCGCCCGCCCCGAAATGGGCCGCGACGGCTACCGCGATGTGGACATTGTGCTGACCACCCGCGAACTCATCAAGCTCATCAAATACGTGGGCCTCTCCATCGGCAAACTGCCCGAAAACGACTTCGACAGTCCTCTGGGGCTTTCTACCGGAGCCGGAGCCATCTTCGGTGCCACCGGCGGCGTGATGGAAGCAGCCCTTCGCACCGTCTACGAAAAAGTCACCGGCAAGACCCTCGAAAAACTCGAATTCATGGACGTGCGCGGCTTTGACGGCATCAAAGAAGCCACCGTCAGCCTGCCCGGACGTGACGTGCATATCGCCGTAGCCCATACCCTCAAAAATGCCCGCACCATCATGGAACAGGTAAAAAAAGGTATCAGTCCCTATGACTTTATCGAAATCATGGCCTGCCCCGGCGGCTGTATCGGCGGCGGCGGCCAGCCCATCGGCACCACCAATGCCATCCGCAAGAAACGCATGGCCGCCCTCTACGAAATCGACCGAAACCTGCCTATCCGTAAATCCCACGAAAACCCGGATATCCAGACCCTCTACCACGATTTCCTCGGCGAACCGTTAGGCGAAAAAGCCCACGAGCTCCTCCATACCCATTACCATAAAGTCGATAAACCGTATACGTTCAACTAAAACGAAAGGCGCCCTGCAGAAAAAACTGCAGGGCGCCTTTCGTTTTAGCGTTTCATATTAATCATGGTTTCAAGCATTTCATCACTTACCGTGATAATCTTGGAATTGGACTGGAAACCGCGCTGGGTGATAATCATATCGGA
>DJYL01000034.1:6919-15150 GCA_002448495.1 Pseudoselenomonas ruminantium
AATTCGTTGGCGATGTCGACGTTGGACATTTCGAGGGCGGAAGGCGTTATATCACACCCCAGTGCAGTTGCTGTTTGTACATTAGGAGTGCCTGAGTTATTAGATGCCTGATAAAGACTACTACCTGTCTTCGTCAGACCGGCTGCATTTGTAAACTGCGCCACGGCAATCTGTCCTTCAGCCTGTCTCACACCATTTGTATAAGTAGCCTGAATAATCCCCGAGCTATCTATGGAAATAGACTTCAACGTTCCTGCCGGATTACCATCGGTTGTACCATTAAAGGTGCTGTCACCAACAAACTGCGTCAATTGTGAAACATCAATTGCCACCGTTTGGGTATGATTTGCACCATTTGTCATGGTCAACTCGATATTGCCACTTCCGGTCAACATTTGCCCGGAGGTTGAAAATTGAACCGTAACGGGCTTCATGTCAACCGTAATTGTGCCACTGGAATCCGTAATCGTGTTGGTTGTTCCCTCCACATTGGAACCATCCAGATTAATCGTCCACTGATTACCATCACTCGCAGTAACGCCACTACCTGTAGCGGTCTTGGTGAAATACACCGGAACAGCATGGACACCGCCATCACTATCATATACATTGAGGATTGTCGTAATCGGCAGGCTATGACCTATATTATAGGTTCCGGATGTCACTATCTGCGTAGTCTGATCAGAAAATGTGAGTGATAAAGCTTCCGTGCCGGAGGCCGTAACACTTCCCGGAATAATCTCTTCCACCAACGTATTATCGTTATACTTAACACCGGTTATTTTCGTTTGTTTCTCAACATTAGTTATTTCGGTCAAGGGAGCATACTGTACAATTGTAGCCGTCGTTGGCGTACCACCACTTGATGTATAGGTATACGAACCACCAACGGTATAGGTTGTGCCTGTGGGAATCATATCATCATGGAAAGTACCATCATCCAATTCAATACGCACTTTTGTTCCACTCGGTACTTGTGCCGGGGTAGTGGTAAATGCATCTGCATAGTAATCACCAACAGCATAAGGTCCCGGCGGCGTGCTGCTGCTTGTTACAGAAATCGTCCTGCCATCCTTAAGCGTTAATACCAATGGTGAAGTCGCTGTGGCGGTAGCACTTCCAGTTACGGCCTCCAGTGCATAACCTTCATTAATATTTGTAGTTGTGCCAAAGCGCAAGGAGGTGCCATCACCTTCACTAGATGTAACGGTCATCTTATCTGGGGTGAACGTAATTTTTGCTCCTACGACTTTAGATGTAACACCACCATAAGTATATGTATCCGTACCAATAACATACGACTGTGGAGGGCCTACGGGCGATACATCATGAGTGGTACCATCAGCTAAAGTCAGCACTAAAGTTTCACTGGCATCCATTTGCGTAACCGTATCACCAATAGTCGTATTTTCAATCGTTACAAGGTCACCATAGGTATACGTTGTTCCATCCACGCCAGTCGTTGTACGAACGTTACCACCACCATAGTCCTTTTCTAATGTAACATCAACAATGCCCTTTTTCGCTGTAACTTTATCATTAGATGAAGCACCTGTCGTACTATCCAAAACATATCCATAGCGCCAGGTTTTATCCGTAGAGGTATTTTCAAACGAATGTGTGGTGCCACCATTCAGTGTGACCGTTACCGGGGAATGATATTTATTTACCTCAAGTGCAGTTGAAACAGATAAATCCTTAACGGTAGTGGAATAAACATCATCAAGCTTATAAGTGGTACCAGGAGTTCCCGCCACCTTGATGCCTCCGGTCAATACCAAATCACAGGGCATGCCATTCGTGCAAGTCCAATTCGTTTTATCGCAGCCATTTACCTTCGTTATCACGGCACTATCTGCCTTTACATTATTGGCATAGGTAGCCAGCGTTGTGGCTGTTGGTTTCATGGACTTTCCGGATTGAATAACAATATCTGTAGGATCACTATTCGTAGAAATATTGCCATTTTCAAACATCCAACCTTGTACTTTTAAGCCGCTTCCCGGCAGAACATAATTGCCATTTGCATCAAATTCAAACGCACCATCACGGGTATAGTACGTTTCCGCTCCCTTTTTTACAACAAACAAACCATTGCCAGACAAACACAAATCGGTATTTTTCCCCGTAGCCTGCACTGAACCATCCGTAAAAATGGTATCAATACTAGCCACACTTACCCCCAAGCCAATCTGTTTAGGATTGGTACCACCAAGATTTCCTCTCGGCGCAGAAGCCCCAGCCTGCGTTTGGCTAAGCGTATCAGCGAAGGTCACGCGGCTGGACTTAAATCCCGTAGTATTGACGTTAGCAATGTTGTTACCCACAACATCCATCTTCGTCTGATGCCCTTTAAGCCCTGAAACTCCCGAATACAACGAACGCATCATGATAAATCACTTCTCCTTTACCCCATTCACTATCAAAGCTAAGCGACGTTCCCTGTCAAATACCGTAGCTAGTCCGTGCATAACGGCGTTTCAACGAGGCAGGAGATATGCTCGCCTCCTGTTTTGGGATTCGTGTCCCCACCTGATGAGGCAGGGGACGTTTTCTTGCCTCGTTATAGTTTTTTCTATGGGAAGTCTCCTTTTATAAACCTATACTTTTTTGAAAAGCATTTTTCCTTCCCAATCTACAATGTTTATCGGAGAGAATGTGGTTTTTCTTAAGTAAAAAATATATTTTTGCAAAAGTTGTTCTTTTGTGAAAACGTTATCAAGAGGCGTAACAGCTTGTAAGTATTGGTATGCAGGGCTGTCACGCTTCTTTTTTTATCTGTTTACATTTCACATAAAAGGTGGATATGGGCATATTGCAGGCCTTGGCTGCTTGGGTAAGGCTGCACTTTCCGCTGTACCAAAGTTCGCATTGTCCGTAAAAATTATCCGGCACAGGCTTTTTCGGACGTCCGAAGCGTACACCCCGTTTTTTGGCAGCGGCAATGCCTTCCGCCTGCCGTTGGTGAATATTGCTGCGCTCATTTTCGGCAACAAAGGACAAGAGCTGCAAGACCATATCGCTGATGAAGGTTCCCAGCAGGTTCTTGCTGCGCCTGGTATCGAGCAGCGGTAGGGCGATAACTACGATATCTGCTCCCTTAACCTGCGTGATATAACGCCATTCCTCCATAATCTCTTTATAGTTACGGCCTAAACGGTCAATGGATTTTACAAACACCACGGAGTCCTTAGTCAGTTTCCGCAGCATTTTCCGATAGTTGGGACGGTTGAAATCCTTGCCGGAAATTCTGTCTATGTAAATATTGTCTGCATGTACTCCTGCCTGTTCCATAGCTGCCAGTTGGCGGTCAGGATTTTGTTCCTTGGTACTCACTCTCACATAACCATAAATTTTTGTCATAAATCTACCTCCAATAAAAATTGCATAAAAAAGACCGCTGATTTCTCAACGGTCAGTTATCTTTATTCATTTCAGCAAATTGCTCCATAATTCGTTCCCAATCGTGGTCTGTAATCGTTCCAGCATAACGTCTTAGCTGGCTTCGGGGAATGATTATCGTATTTACTGGACTTGCTGTCGATGGGAAGTCTAAGGGGACTTCAGACCATTCATCTAACTCTACGTCATGTTTATCATAGGGCTTAGATTTCGTTATCTTCGTCACCCAAACATGAATGTTATCGTCATCCACATCGAGGATTAGAACAGGTCTATCTTTGCCTTTCGTCTTGTCCTCTGCGAATGGAAAACAAGCGTACCAAACCTGTGTGGGACTAAGAAACTGCAACGCCAGGTCTGTGTTCAGCTTTAGTCAACTCCTCGTAATGAGTATCCCACTCGTCCTCGTAGAACCACGGGTCACTCTTTGATATTGTAGCATATCCGTCCTCGTTAACATGCGTGTTGCGGAGGGCTGCCGCTTCTATGTTGCGCCTGTTCTGATTTAGAACATCTCTGAAACTTGTCATCTTGACCCCTCCATCTCATCTATCCAATACCATTTACATTAACACGGGGCATGCACGTTTCATTTATGCCTATCTTACCACATTATAGGGTATTTTTCCAGTCATATTCCTAAAAATTCATTTGTAAGAGGTTTATTGCAAAAAAGTATAGGTTTATAAAAACTTTCTTTCCATAGTAAAAAGCTATAACGCGCCGTTATGCAGGGATTCGCAGCACGGCATTTGACAAGGAACGTCGCTTATCTGCAACAGTTTATGGGATAAAGGAGAAGTGATTTATCATGATGCGTTCGTTGTATTCGGGGGTATCCGGTGTAAAAGGTCATCAGACGAGAATGGATGTTGTCGGCAATAACATTGCCAACGTAAATACTACAGGTTTTAAATCTGGTCGTGTTACTTTTGCTGATACGCTTAGCCAGACTACGGCTAATGCTTCGGCAGCTACGGGCAATCTTGGTGGTACCAACCCGAAGCAGATTGGCTTGGGCGTGGGCGTAGCCAGCATTGACACCATTTTTACAGACGGCAGTGTGCAGGCAACGGGGAAAAATACGGATGTGGCCTTGTCTGGCAATGGTTTGTTTGTCGTAAAAAGCGGCAATGAAACCTATTATACGCGTGATGGTGCGTTTGAATTTGATGAAAAAGGGAATTATGTTCTTCCGGGCAGCGGCCATTTTGTGCAGGGCTGGACGGCCAACAATGGCGTGTTGAATACAAATGGCGGCGTAGGGAATATTCAGATTCAGGCAGGCAAGTCTATGGCTGCTGCTGCGACGACTACAGCAACTTATAAAAATAATTTGGATGCGGCAGAGGAAACCGTGTTGGGGATGAAGATTACGGATTCCAAAAACAATTCTATCACGCTTGATTCCACAAATACTAATTCTTATACGGTAGGCAAGGAGTATACTTCTACGGTCAGAAAAGAAGCTGTGGGGTTTGCTAGTGGAATCAGCCTGTCCTCCGTACAGGGAACCTATGCAATGGGAGGCGGCCCATACTTCCTTGCTACAGGTACAGATTTGACCGTCAATTTAGCCAATGGCGATGCTGTAACCGTAAATAGTGCTTCTACCTCAACTTGGCGGGTAGGAAGCGATATCCCTTCCGCAACTATTAGTGTTACTTCATTAAATCCCAACCTTGCAACAAACCAAGTTACATTAGATAATGGTAATGCTACATTAACCAATAATAGTGGTACAACTTATACTGTTGAATTAGCCAATGGAGATACAATTTCGGTTCCGTCCACAGCTGCTCCTGTATCTGCCTATATCGTTGGTTCAGCGACCCCTGCAGCTAATATCTCCAGTATTACTGGAAGTACAATAGTATTGAATGATGGTACTACTTTAAAAAATAACAGTGGTACTATCTATCAAGTAGGCGGCACATTAAATGGTACGATTACCAATGCCACTTTGAATATTTCTTCCAATTCAACCACACAATACGATGGCACTTCTACGATTAATCTCATAGTGACAAGCATAAATGGCTCAACGGTTACTTTTAGTGATGGTTCTTACATGAACTTGCCAGCAGCACAGGCAGCTACACTGGCTGTAGGACAAACATATACTTTTGCACAAAATGGCTTCACTCCAGTTGCCATTTCCACTCCTAATGTCAGTGCTATTACTTCCAATTCCCCTTCAACTATCACTCGTTTATCCGGTACAATTGATTCTGTCGATGGAACGCCAACAAATACGGATACGTTTAATGCAACCTCTGGCTATATTACACCTGCCAGTGGCCTAACTGTTTCCGAAATGACCCTTACGGACAGCCTGGGCAGTACCATAAAGGTTTCTAACACTGACTCTACCGGCTATAAAGCAGGAAGCAGCACTTACACATCATCGATTTCTTCCATTCTGCTTAACATGAGTGATGGAACGACATCCACTCAGACAAGCGGCAAATACACCATGAGGTACAGTCTCCCCTTAACCACTACTTTGACGGTTTATGATACGCTGGGCAATGCTCATACAGTTGTTGTGTACTTCACTAAAACAAAAACCGACAGCACCAACGGTAATCAGTGGACAGCTTCCGTCAATACAGATGGCTCCGGGTCAAATACCATTACTGAAACCGATGGTAGTACAACGACCGTGGCCATGAATGACACAGCGTTGCAATTCACTACCAATGGCAAATATAGCGATGGTTCGGGTACGTTGAATCTCACTCTGACAAATGGGTCTACAGCTGCTCAGACTGTAGTTATCGATGTGAGCCAGCTGACGCAATATGCTGGCAATAACACAGTTAATGGTGTCACTGATGGCAATGCAGCAGGTACGCTGAAGTCGGTTTCCATTGATTCTTCTGGTATAATTACTGGAACTTACACCAATGGTATAAGCCAGTCTGAAGCACAGATTGCCGTAGCGCAGTTTACCAACGCTTCTGGTTTGACGAAGACGGGGGCAAGTCTTTATCAGCAGTCTAATAACTCTGGCGAGCCTAATGTGAAGACGGCTAGAGATTTAGGGGTAACGATGCAGGCTTCAACCCTCGAAATGTCCAACGTCGACATCGCCAACGAATTCTCCGATATGATTATCACCCAGCGTGGTTTCCAGTCCAATTCCAAGATTATCACGGTAAGTGATGAAATGCTTGAAACCATGATTAATATGAAACGTTAACCTCAATATAATAATAAAAGACCAGCCTGCCATACAGATAAGCAAGCTGGTCTTTTATTTTTATTGGGTTATTTTTTCTTCTGCCCGTAATAAGCATTCGGGCCGTGTTTGCGCAGGAAGTGCTTGTCGAGGAGCACCTGCGGCATGGGGTCGCGGTCCTGCGTGAGCATCTGCGTATGGAAGGCCATCATGGCGACTTCTTCGAGCACGACGGCATTATGCACGGCATTGAAGCAGTCCGTGCCCCAGATGAAGGGGCCGTGGTTCTTCACGATCACCGCCGGCACATAGTCCGGATTGATGTCGTATTTCTTGAACCGTTCCACAGCCACCACGCCGGTATTGTACTCATAAGCGCCTTTAATTTCTTCCTCGGTCATATCGCGGGTGCAGGGAATTTCACCATAGAAATAATCGCCCTGCGTCGTGCCATAAGCACGCACGCCCTGGCCAGCCTGGGCAAAAATCGTCGCCCAGCGGGAATGGGTATGCACCACGCCGCCAATGTTGGGGAATTCCTTGTAGAAAATCCGATGCGTTTCGGTATCGGAAGAAGGATTGAGGTCACCTTCCACCTTATTGCCATCCAAGTCCACAACCACCATATCCGACGGCTTCATCACATCATACTCAACCCCGGACGGCTTAATGACAAACAGCCCCTTTTCCCGGTCAATCCCGGAAACATTGCCCCAGGTAAAGGTAATCAGATTATGCTTCGGCAAAAGCATATTGGCTTCGTAGACTTTCTCTTTCAGTTCTTCTAACATAAATTCCCCTCCAATATTGTGCTATGCACACTTTATTACCGATTGTTATTCATTAGGATTACTTACACAAATATCATACACCACTGGGATTGCCATTTCAATAGTTTTGGAAATTTTTGTGCTCGTACACAATGCCTGTTCAGCAACCCCAGCCCGCAACGGCAGGTGGTATTTTCCACAGCTTTTGACAAACCTGTCTATGGCAAAGGAAAATACTGCCTGCCGGCGCGGGCGTCCTTGCGCAGAGTTTTTAGCGAAACAACTCCTTACGGCGCGGATACAGCGCCTTATACAGCAGCAGCCCCAACACGCCGCAGGAAATCACTTCCCCCAAACCTACAGTCGCCATCATCAAAGGAATCGGCAGTTCCAAATCATAGGCATAACGCAAAACAAAGGGAATAATCACCATATTGGACACTATCGGCGGTAGAATCGCCGCTGCAGGCTTCCAACCGCGCAACATTCGCGTCCCCACAGCCCCTATTAAAGTAGCCAGCGTTCCAAACACCACATCCGGCAGCGGTGCACCGCCAACAATATTGCCCAACAAGCACCCAACCGTCAGCCCCGGAACCGCCGCCGCCGTAAACACCGGCAAAATCGTCAACGCCTCCGAAATCCGCACCTGCACCTCACTAAACGAAAACGGCGCAAACACCACCGTCAACACCACATAAACCGCTGCAATCACCGCCGCCTGCGCCAAAAAACGCGTATATTTTCTCTGTTTCAAAAAAACTCACACTCCTGTCAAACACTTATCCGGACCTATCCCGCCACCTCGTTACAAGTCCAATTCAAGTACACAAAACCAAGCCCGCGGGGCAGGTGATGTTTTTCCGCAGCTTTTG
>DJYL01000034.1:15208-22405 GCA_002448495.1 Pseudoselenomonas ruminantium
GCAGCTTTTGACAAGCCTGTCTATCGCAAAGGAAAAATATTACCTGCCCCGCGGGCGTCCTTATTACCTCGAAGTTAACATCACAAACAGCCAATCTCAGCCGAGAGGACAGGCGATGTTTTTCCGCAACGTTTGACAAGCCTGTCTAAGTGGAGGAAAAATATTGCCTGTCCTCTCGGCGGTCTTACCGCTTCGATGTCAACACAATCCCTGTTCCATAAAGCCGCGAATCGTCTTCATGACCCCATGCTCCGCATTGCTGGGTGCCAAGAACCGCGCCGCCTCTTTCACCGGCGGATAGGCATTTTCCATCGCGTAGCTGTAATAGGCCGCGCTCATCATTTCCAAATCATTCATATAATCGCCAAATACCGCGCATTCCTCCGGCTTGAGGCCCAGACGCTTCTGCAGGGCTTTCACCGCCGCGCCTTTATTGGCACCCTTATTCGTAATATCCACCCAATAAGCACTAGCCAGCACTACCTGCATGGAATCATAGTACTTGGCAAACAGCGGATAGACCTTTTCCTCCGCATCTGCATCTGGCGTGAAAAAAGAAATCTTAATTGGCTCGTCCGGAATCTCATCAAAACTGTCCACCAGCTCCACTGCCCGGAAATACTTCCTTAATTCTTCCATCTGCGGCTCCGGCTTTTTCTCCCGCAACAGATACACAGTCTCCTTGCCGCAAAGCACATTATAAACGCCCTCTACATTATTGACACTGTTGAAAATTTCCCTGGCACGTTCTTTTTCGATAATATCGGAAAAGAGCTCCTTACCATACTGCCGCACAATGGTTCCATTATCGCTGACAAAGATAAATCTGTCCTTATACTTGGGAAAAGATTTCAGCAGGGAAAAATACTGCCGCCCGCTGGCCGGAGCAAACTGTACACCGCGTTTGTGCAGTTCCTCCATCACTTCGTCAAACTCCTCAGGCAGCCTGCCATTTTCATCCAAAAGCGTACCATCCATATCCGAAAGAATCAATTTTATCATATAATCTCCTTACTCCAAATCCAATTAATCCACGTGCCCCAACAGGGAATTGATGTATTGCTGGGCAGTGCGCCCCGACAGCCCCGAATGGCTCATTTCCCAGCGCACAGCCCCGGCACGGAGTTCCTCACCGGAAAGCTTAATCTGCGGATAACGCGCCGCAATGGCCTCCACAATGGCAAAATACTCCTTCTGATTCGGCTTGAAATAGCCGATGGACAAGCCAAAACGATCCGACAGGGACAATTTTTCCTGCACCGTATCGTTGGGGTGCAAATCCGGGTCCATAAACTCTGCCCGATCATCGATGCGTTCCTTAATTAGATGACGGCGGTTGCTCGTGGCATAGATCAGGATATTATCCGGCTTGACCTCCAAACCGCCCTCAATAACGGCTTTCAGATATTTGTACTCCACCTCAAATTCCTCAAAGGACAAATCATCCATATAAATGATGAATTTGTAATTGCGGTTCTTGATACGGGCAATGATACGCTGAAGATACTTGAACTCATGCTTATAGACCTCAATCATGCGCAGCCCCTGGTCATAGTATTCATTTAAGATAGCTTTTATGCTCGTGGATTTGCCCGTTCCCGCATCGCCATACAAGAGCACATTATTGGCCTTGCGCCCCTGCACAAACGCCTCCGTATTGGCCACGAGCCGTTTCTTCTGGCTCTCATACCCTACGATATCGGACAGCTTGATATCCCCCGTGGTCGTAATCGGCTCCAAAAGCTGCCCCGTAACACCGATTTCCGGCGACACGCGAAAAGCCTTATTTAAGCCCAACATCCCCACACCGTATTTGGCATAAAAATCCGTCACCACCGCAAAGAGCGCCGCCCCGTCTGCCGCCCCACCGATAGAGGCCGTCAATTCCTTCACCTTGTCGCTGACGCTCTTATTGTAAATCTGCTCCGACTTGGCCACCGCCTGATAAGCCGTCAAAATGGAAAAACAATTAAGCCCCAATGCCTTTTCCAGCCCCGCAAAATCGTAATCCCAAAGCCTGCGGAAAATCGTCAAATCATTTTCGGCAAAGCGGCGCACACTGCCGGAAGACGCGCCCCGCTTCTCACAGACCAGCGTAAACGGCGCTTCCGTCAGCGCCAGCAATAAAGCGAGATACGACTGCCACAGATTGCCGTCAAAGCCGTAACGCGTTGCCACATCGAGCAGCCGGTTGACCACGCCCAACGTTTTCCCCGCCAGTTCCTCACGGTCAAAATCCCCTGCATCCACAGCGCGGCAGATTTCCGCCAAGTCGGCTAAAATCCCCGCCTTATCCGCCTCACGGTAGATAACCAAGCGGCTAATCAATTTATACATAAGCGCCCTCCAATCCCCTGATACCACCTTGCAGAAAACTTGCTTTTCCCATTGTAACACAAGCCCTTTAGACATGCAAAAAGAGCCTTCCCACAAGGGAAAGGCTCTACTGCCAAAAGCTGTCTGCTCTGCTTATTTATGGCGGTTGTAATCGTCTTTGATTTCGTTAACCACGCGATCATGACGCTTCTGTTCCTGCTTCATCTTCTTGTCAAATTCTTTTTCAGTGATTTTGCCATGACGCTTCTCATACCGCAAAGACAATATATTCTGTCTATGTGTGCGTTCTTCTTCCTTCATGCGATGGCTGTACTGATTGTGTGTGCCATCTTCATAAGCCGGTTTATCCGCAGCTTCCGTAACGGAAGTCATCGCCATACCTGCGATACCAAAGCTGAACATACCTGCCAAAGCCAGTGCCAAAACCTTTTTACCATTTACCTTTAACATTTTATCTTCCCCTTTGTAACTTATATTTTCCATTTCTGCAGCACTTTCACTACAAAGAATACTATACAAGAGAAAACTATAAATGTCATTAAAATTACATTAAAATTACATTAAAAGTCCCAAAACTTCCTCTTTACACCACCCATATTCCCATGTTATAATAACTGGTGTTCAGTTATGAACAACCTTGGAGAGGTGTCCGAGTGGTCGAAGGTGCTTGACTCGAAATCAAGTGTGGTTAATAGCCACCGTGGGTTCGAATCCCACCCTCTCTGCCATTGAGATTAAAGGGCTCGCGCGTTTTTGTGCGGGTCTTTTTTGCTGTGTTTTTTGAGGTGTCTGCGGGCAACTTGCGGGCAACAGGAAAGTATTATGTTTGGCACGGATAGCCGTTTTTCGGACATTTTTCGTTAGATGAGTCGGGACGAACAGGCAGATTTTTCTGCGCTGGTCGTCCCTTTTTTCATTTCATCTGACGTAATTGGGTTTTATCACATTCGCCGAAGTCCACGACATTATCCATGTCGTTTTGAAGCCAGTCGCTGACGGCTGCCTTTTTTTCTTCATTAATATGTGTATAAATATCCATGGTAATCTGGATGGTGCTATGCCCCAACTGCTCCTGAATATCCTTGAAGTCAAAGCGATGTGAGGCTTTCATGCGGCTGGCCATATCGTGGCGCAGCATGTGGAACGTGGTCTTGATGCCCAGCTTTTTGCGGACTTTGACGTATTGGGAGGAAAAGACGCAAGGACTGATATAGGCCCCGTCCTTATCCGTGAACACCATTTCCGGGTGCTCCCAATGGCCGTTTTGCAGGCGAAGTTTCATTTGCTGAACCTTGTAAGCCGCAAGTTCCCGACAAAGGGCAGGCGGCAGATAAAGCTGGCGGCGGCTCTTTTCCGTCTTGGGCTGGCTCAAAAATACGGGATACGCATCCATGCCCGCTTCCTTCCGACCATTGACCAGTGCGTGACGAACTTTGAGCCAGCCTTCCTCCAGGTTCAAATCCTCCCAATGCAGGGCCAAAAGTTCCCCGCGCCTAAGGCCGGTCATAAACTCCACCAGCATCATCTGACGCCAGCAGTAGTAAATGGACGGTGCCTCGATAAGCGCCTCCCGCTGCTTTTTGGTGGGGGCGATAAAGGGCCGCTTGGGCGGTTTCTTGGGCAGTTCCAAATCCTCCGCCGGATTTTCGGGGATGATTTTCAGTTTGACCGCCCGCGCAAAGGCCATTTTCATGACCGTACGAAAATACTGGGCCTCCCGGTAATGGTCGTAAAGGCGCTTGTTGATGACATTTTGCAGATCAAAGCTGCAGAGCGCCTCCAGGTCAATCCTGCCGACATATTCCTTGGCAATATCAATCATGAGCAAATAGCCGGCCGCCGTATTCTGACGGATATGGGGCCTGGAATACGTGTCAAACCAACGGTCAAGCCAAAGGCCTACGGTCATACGACTGGCCAGGATAGCTGTCTGGCTGGCATATTTTTCCTTGAGCGCGGCCAGCGCCGCCTGCGCCTCTTTGCGGGTGCGGGCGGATTTTGACCGCCGGATTAAACGTCCCGTCCGGCCATCATAGCCCACGGTGACCTGTGCCACCCAGCGATTGCGGGCCGTATCCTTGTAAATGGTGCCCTCACCGGCACCGCGATGGGTAGACTTGCTTTGCGTTGTCATTTCCTGTCACTCCTCTTGAGTAGATACAGGAAAGATGTGGATTTACTCCCCAGATTGTGGATAAATCTGTGGATAACTTGTGAATTTCTTGTGATTAATCGGTGGATAACCGGCAGGGTTGGTACTATTACGGGTACATCTTCGGGTACAAGTGCGGGTACAACTGCGGGCACATTGTGCCCTGTGGATAGCCGCTATCCCTTGGGGCACAAGGCCTGCCAGAATCCCTAAGACGTACCTAATTGGAAGACATAACCTATAAATAATAGTAGTGGGCAGAACGCCTGCCAAACACCGGTCTATAACGCCGTTGTTCAAGTTTTGCCGTAGGCAAAACTTCCTCTTGGCGTTTCAACGAGGCGGAAGTTTTACTCGCCGCCTGTTTGGCTATTCGTGCCCCTCACTGATGAGGCGAGAGGCATTTTCTTGCCTCGTTATATTGTGCTGTTTTTTTTGGTGCTTTTCTTGCTGCTGTTCATACTGGATAAAACGAGCTCCACAGCCTGGCGCTGCTCCGGAGAGAGCGCGGCCAGCTGCTCCACAATGCGGCGGTTCACGGTGTCCCGGTTGGCTCCCATGAGGTAGTCCACGGTCACATCGAAGAAGGCCGCGATGCGCGGCAGGCGGTCAACGCTTGGAAAGGAACGCCCCTGCTCCCAGTTGGCATAAGTCGTCAGCGGTACGCCGAGGATTTTGGCCATCTCACTTTGTCGTATGGAGAGCTCCTGCCGCAGGGATTTGAGCCGCCCGGGAAACAGGTTATCGCTGGCATCCTGGGCGTCAAGGTCGGCGAACCGTTCCGCCAGGTCAGGGCGTTCCGCGAGGATTGACCGGTCAGATTTTGCCGCACATGCTTTTATTTTATCGTTCACCTCTAATCCTCCTTTCACCCCTATTCTACCATAGTCTGGCACAAAATACCATAAAAATACTATTAAAATACGCTAAAATACCAATCTTTTAGTAGACAACACGAACAAACAATAGTATAATAAACTAACAGATGGGGGTTATCAGGAAACAATCAATCAAATTCTAGTATTATAACGGATTCCGTTGATTTGTGTCCTTGTGGGTAGGATAATCCCGACCAAATAAGTGGAAAGGTGTGGAAAAAATATGGAAGAAACAAGCAAGATTCTTTTATCGGTGCAGGAATTTGCCAAAATCACAGGGCTTGGGGAAAAGTCCATTCGGCGGCTTTCGCATGTGCAGGGCTTTCCGGCTATCCGCATCGGTCACCGCATCATGATTCACAAGCGGTCCGCAGAGGACTGGCTGGCTACTTGCGCCGCGCATCAGGACGCGTGCCTGCCCTCCATTGAACTCTAATGGATACGCTTGGCGGCTGGATGCAGGAAATCCGCTATTTTTACAAGCGGCAGCTATCGTTTCCGCTGTCCACCCATGCGCAGGCGCTCTGGTCGTACTTAATGTACCGGGGCAATGAGGCCTTCTGGCATTTTCCGCTGCGACTCTCGCTCATGGAGCTGGCGGGCGGCACGAAAATGTCGGTGACCATGGTCAAACGCGCCCGGCGGGAGCTGGAGGATTACGGCTATATCCGCCATCAGTCCTTTGGCGGCAACAAGCCCGCGGGGTATTACATTCTGTCAAACATCCATATCGGGCAGAAACTTGCGCCGCAGGTGGAACAGCATGGGGAGGCGGTACAGACAGCGAAAGCGCAGAAAAACGGTTTGCATCTGGCATAAAATTTTTTGGATTCATCCTAACGATTTTGGCTATTTCCCGTGAAGGGGTGCGGGAGGCGATTGCTTTTCCCCTTGCGGATTCCGCGCGCATTTATGCGAGACGACAAAATAAGGGAGATGTCAAATTGAGCAGCATAGAAGATTCAGAAACAGCAGATTATGGACTATTTAGCGGCAGAACTGCCAGCGAATGCGTGGTTTTGGAGGTCTACCGGCGGGCGCGGATACCCGTCCGGTTTGACCGGTCAAAGATGGTGGCACTGGTCAACGGCAGGCCTGTGGCCCGGGTCGCCTACGAGAAAGGAGCGCGTCTTTCATGGAACGAAGTGTGAGATTACGACTGGACGGGCCGCAGGCCCTCTATATCGGAGATTGCCTAAAGCGTGAGGAGCAGGCGGCGCAGCTTTCTGCGGGCAAAGCGTCCCTTGCCGCCTACTGGCAGCAGCTTTTGGATGAGCGGCTCACCCGCGAGGGACTTATGCTCTGGGTGCCTTTGCATATCGCGCCCCACGGCATCGCGCTTACGGCAGAGGTTGACCTGTCCGGCGGCGATATCTTGGATATTTCTCTGGCGCTGGGCGACTACGGCTACACCCATATGGCGCGACTTTGGGCGCAGCTCTACGCCAGCCTTGCCTGGGATGTGGCGCGGGAAATCCTGCCCCGCAGCAGTATGCTCGGCAAAGACTATATCGACTTTGCCACCATCGAAGGCCGCAGGCTTTTTGCCGATGGCATGGAAAAACGCGATCACGAACACGGCATCCAAAAACGCCCGCCCTGCGGCGTGCGGGAATTTGCGGTGTTCCAAAAGTGCGGGGAGGCGTGACCATGTTATCGGAAAAAGCGGAAAAGCTGCTCACGGTGATTCGGGAAAAAGGCGGCGGCACCTTGGATGAATACCTGCTACGGGATAAAACCGGCCTGAGCCACGGCAGTATCGTGGCCGGGCGCAAGGAACTGGAGATGGCGGGGCTGCTGCAACTGACCAAACAGGGAAGGAAACTCTAC
>DJYL01000084.1:0-4707 GCA_002448495.1 Pseudoselenomonas ruminantium
CGCGATGTGAATAAGCAGGCTTTGAAGAACATCTTCAACCATTAATTGCATATGCAATAGGCAATAAAGCCCCCGCCAAATGGCGGGGGCTTTGCTCGTTCTTTTTCGTGTTTTTCCTTGCTTATTACCCCTGTTTAGGTATAAAATATTAATAAGTGGGTATATTGCCCCAGTAGAAAATCGGCAATGTAGGATGATCATTATGAGAAAAAATAATCGTATTCCCCTGAGCCCTTGTCTGCGCCGTTTCCGGTTTTATTTTGACCTGTTGGGAAAGACGGCTAAAGACTATTTGTTTTTCACCGATTTACAGGAAAATCTGGTGATGGTATCGCCGAATCTGGTCAATGATTTTGACCTGCCCGGCGAAATTATGCATGATTTTGACCAGTATTGGGTACCGTTGGTTCATCCCGAGGAGAGGGGAACTTATCAGGCGTCCATAAGCAAAGTTCTGGCATCACAAGTATCTTGCGAACATAATATGGAGTATCGTGTCAAGAACCGCAAGGGCGAATACATCTGGATTTGCTGCCGCGGCAGAGTAGGGCTTGACCGGGAAGGCAGACCCTATATGTTTGTAGGTACGATGTCCCGCATGGCACAGCGCAATCAGGCAGACGAAGTGACGGGACTCTTAAACAAATATCAGTTTGAACACGCGGTAAAATTGGCGTTAGCGCAATACCGGGCCACCGGCGAAGGCGGGGCCATTATGGTTTTGGGACTGGACAATTTTAAGATTGTCAATGAAACATACAACCGCATGACCGGGGATTTGGTTTTGAAGCGGGTAGCTGATGTAATCGGTAATGTTATTCCCTCGGAACTTACGTTGTTTAAGCTGGACGGGGATGAGTATGCCCTGATTTATCCGAATGCCAAGGCAGAGGATGTAGCAGATATTTTTGCCAGCGTGCAAAGTGCCCTGTCACGGCCTCAGGATATTGACGGTCATCAGTATTTTTGTACAGCTTCCTGCGGCACGGTGTTTTATCCGGAAGCCGGGAAGGATTACCTGGTGCTGCACAAACATGCAGAAGCCGCTATGGATATTGCCAAGCGGGAGGGCAAGAACCGCAATGTACTATTCAGCAAGGAGCAATATAACCGCTGGGTGCGTTCTATTTCCATGCGTGACAGCATTTGGGAGAGTGTGGAAAATGGCTGTGTGGGCTTCAGTCTGTTCTTCCAGCCACAGGTAAGCGCTGTAGACCAGCAGCTCATTGGGGCCGAAGCCCTGTTGCGCTGGAAAAATCCCAAGGGGCGTATGGTTGCACCGATGGAATTTATTCCCATTTTGGAAGAAACCAAACTCATTATTCCTGTTGGCAAGTGGATTGCTGAAGAGGCTATCAAGACTTGTAAGCGTTGGCGGCGCTTTGTGCCGGACTTTCGTGTCAGCATTAATATGAGTTATGAGCAGATTAAGGACTTGTCCTTCAAGAACTTTGTGGAGGATTGTCTGGAACGCTACGATATGCCGCCGGATTCGATTATTTTGGAACTTACTGAGAGCAAAATCGTGGCGGACTGGAGTTTTATCAACAAGCAGTTTGATTCCTTCCGTCAGATGGGCATTGCGGTGGCCATGGATGATTTCGGGACGGGCTATTCGTCTTTGGCATCGCTAAAGAACCTCTCCTGCGATATTGTAAAGATTGACCGGGAATTTGTGAAAAAGATTTTGGAAAATGATTTTGACCGCCGTCTGGTGCAGTATGTGGTGGATTTGTGTCACAGCATTGATATATCCTGCTGTATCGAAGGCGTAGAGGAAGAAGCCGAATATGAGCTTTTAACCAAGGAATGCAAGGCGGATTCCATACAGGGCTATCTGTTCGGACATCCGGAAAGCGTTACGGACTTTGAAGAAAAATTCCTGCAGGGATAAATAAGATTGGAGTATGAAACAGAATGTCAAGAAACAAGGAACAAGAAGATATTTCGTTATTGGGCAATAAGAAGGTTAAATACCACTATGATTACTGTCCGGAAATTTTGGAAACCTTCCAGAACAAGCATCCGGAAAATGATTACTGGGTAAAGTTTAACTGCCCGGAATTTACGGCACTTTGCCCGATTACGGGACAGCCGGACTATGCCACCATCTACATCAGCTATGTACCGAATGAAAAGATGGTGGAGAGCAAGTCCTTAAAGCTTTATCTTGTAAGTTTCCGCAACCACGGGGACTTCCATGAGGATGTGGTGAACGTCATTATGAAAGACCTCGTCAAGCTGATGGAACCGAAGTACATTGAGGTCTGGGGCAAATTCCTGCCCCGTGGCGGCATTTCGATTGACCCCTATGCCAACTACGGTCAGCCGGGCACGAAGTTTGAGGAACTGGCCTGGCGCCGTTTTGCGGAGCACGATATGGTAGCGATGGATAAGGTGGACAACCGCTGAGAATAAATTCCGGGAGGAGATTCCTTGCTTAGACGTCAAAAACGCATTGCCCTTATAAACGATATAACCGGTTTTGGACGTTGTTCGGTGACCGTGGAGCTGCCACTGATTTCGGCCATGAAGATTCAGGCTTGTCCTTTGCCGACTGCGATATTATCGGTACACACAGGCTTTGAGCACCACTATCTGGACGACTATACGGCACGGATGAAGCCCTATATGGACAGCTGGGAGAAAAACCGGCTGTCCTTTGATGGTATTTGTACAGGCTTTTTGGGCTCGGTACAGCAGATTGCCATTGTGGAGGACTTTATCCGCCGCTTCAAACAGCCGTCTACACGCGTGATGGTTGACCCCGTGATGGGGGATAACGGCAAACTCTACAGTTCCTATACCATGGAGATGTGTGCGGAAATGCGGCGTCTGCTGGCGCATGCCGATTTGGTCACGCCCAATCTCACGGAAGCCTGCATTCTGCTGGATATTCCTTATCCCAAGGATGGTCTGGTCAGCAATGAGGAGCTGGAATACATGGCCAGTGAACTCTCTGCACAAGGCCCTTCGCAGGTAATCATCACCGGGCTGCATGGGCAGGATTCCCTGCGCAACTTCATCTACGAAGCCGGACGGGGCAAGGTGCTGACGGTGGAAAAAATCGGCGGTGACCGGTCGGGGACAGGCGATGCCTTTGCCGCCATTGTGGCAGGGAGTCTCATCAACGGCGAAACCTTGGAACAGGCGGCCGTCAAGGCGGCTGAATTTATCAATAAATGCCTGCAATATGCGGAAAAACTGGATTTGCCGTGGAATTATGGCATGCCGTTTGAAGAATATCTTAGGGAGCTGAAATAAATGTTAGTCTATGCAACCCATAAGGGGGGCAGATATTTGCCGCTTTCTGAAAGCCTCAAGGAGCAGCCGGAAGGCAAGCGGAATCTTTACGTGAACATCACCAACGAGTGTAACTGCGCCTGCACCTTCTGCCTGCGCAATATGAAGAAAATGGCCGAAGAATCCAGCCTGTGGCTAAAAAAACGTCCGACTGTTGACGAGTTGAAAAAGGCGCTGGATGCTGTACCGTGGGAGTATATCAAAGAGGTTGTCTTCTGTGGTTTTGGCGAGCCGACCATGCAGTTAGCTGTGCTTACGGAACTTCTCCATTATGTCAAAGAGCAGCATCCGGAACTTCCCACCCGTCTCAATACCAACGGACTCGGCGAACTGGAATATGGGCGGGAAATTGCCGAGGATTTTCAAGGCGTTCTCGATACCATTTCCATCAGCCTGAATGCTTCCAATGCGGAACGCTATTACGAATTAACGCGGGCAAAATACGGTTTGCCGTCCTATGAGGCTATGCTTGACTTTGCCGAGCACAGCAAGAAGTATGTGCCTAATGTAGTTTTGACGATTGTGGACAAGGTAGAGGGCCCAGAGGAAATTGCCAAATGTCAGGCCATCTGTGATGCCCGAGGACTGACCTTGCGGGTGCGTCCTTACGAGGACAGCTGATAGGGTAACTTAAAAGAGCGGTATAATCTTTTCTGCAGCGTTTGACAAGCCGGTCAAAGCGAAAGAAAAGGTTATACCGCTCCTTTGGTGTATGGAGGTTACCGTATTTTATCAGTCATCGCCCATATTGCTGATGGTCAACAGCAGGTCAATGCAGCGTACATAGAGCCAGACGAGTGTAATCAGCAGGGAGAAAGCGCAGTACCATTCATAGTCCTTGGGCAGCCCTTGCGCAACAGCCTCCTGAATCTGCTGGTAGTCGATAAAGAGGCAGGCCGTGGCAATGCCGATAATCAAGAGATTGACGCCAATGCCAATCAGGCCGCCATCCATAAAGCCGAAATCCACGCTGAAGAAATAAGACAGGACAAAGCGCAGCAGGTAAGAGAGCAGCAGGCCGATTAAAGCAATGCTGACGCCCTTGATGAACTTGCCGTCCACAGTAATCCATCCCTGACTGAACGCTAAAGCGGCAGCAAGGGCAATGGTAAAGGTCAGCAGCACGGCCTGAATGACCACTCCGGGCAGGAAAGCCTCGGCAATCATGGAAAGCATGGCAATGGAGGCACCTTCAAAAATGGCAAATAACGGCGAGATAAAACCGGCTGTTCCGGGCTTGAAGCTGACGATGAAGGTCATAATCAGACAGCCGACACAGGCAACACCAGTAGTTACCATTGTCGCATAACCACTGATGATGGTGGCGATTGCCGAACCGGCGACTAACAGCACCATCAGAATTTCCTTCATGGCAATGCCGGAATAACTGGCCGCTTCCGACAT
>DJYL01000084.1:4777-5317 GCA_002448495.1 Pseudoselenomonas ruminantium
TCGCGGCTCATGTCCTGAACTTTACCGAGCATAGGATTTTCCATAAATAACATCCCCTATCATAAAAGATTTATAACTACATGATTATTTTAACATAAATCTGAAAAATTTACCATTTCTTCGGCGGCAAGTGAACTGAAAAAGGAGATTAGGTGGCTCAATGAAGCTATAGAAGCCGGTGACGGCTGGGCAGCCTTTACCAAAGGGAATATTTGCTATTATGGCTACGGGCGCTGGGGCGAAAGAAAACAGGAAGCTTATAACAGCTATATGAAGGCTGCCAAGTCGAAGGATTCAATATACGCGCTGGAATACGGAGAACTGTGTTTTAGAAATGGTGATTTGAAGAAAGAATAACAAATTTATTTGACGTTGCTCCGGTTTTTGCTCTAGGAGGAGATGAGCCTTCAGGTAGACACTTGAGGGGCTGCTGCTGTATAATTGACTAAGGTTGACACTCCCCATGCCTAAAGGCAGGGGATTCTTGGTTCGCTGAACACTGCGGCCTAGCCGTAACCAGTTCGACTTACACGTTCTCCC
>DJYL01000060.1:0-4710 GCA_002448495.1 Pseudoselenomonas ruminantium
TGGCTTTACAATATGTTTGATACGGTGGGGCTGGCCTCGTTTACGATTACGGGGATGCTGACCGGACTGTCGCGAGAGACGGGGAATCCCTATGTGCTGCCGGTACTTTTGGGGGTAATCACGGCGGTAGGCGGTGGCGTTTTGCGCGATTTGATGGCGCATCGCATGCCGGGAGTGCTATATAAGGATATTTATGCGACAGCGGCACTCATTGGGGCGGTGATTTCCTGTGCTATGCAAAATTATGTGGATACGGTGACGATGGCTTGGACTTGTTTTGTTCTGGTGATTGGCATCCGCTTCAGCGCCCTGCATTATGGCTGGCATCTGTTTCATCCGCGGGCTAATTGGCGGCGCAGAAAGTGATAATTGTATTGCCATTTGCCGCGGGCAAGTGTATAATTAAGGCAATGGTTTACACAGGAGACTCGGTGCAGGAGGCAGAAAAAATGCGGGATGCACGGTAAGGGGTGTGTGACTTGAAACTTGACAGTTTGAAACTGGTTTTGGCTTGTTTGGCAGTGGTTCTTTTCAACTGATTTCGTGGATGGACAGTTGAAAAGGAAAGCAGGGAACACGATGCGACGTTCCCTGCTTTTATTATTTGCAGATAAGGCGGCAGTATGGTAAAATTTTCCCTAGTGGGCAGGAATCTGCTCGGGCAATGACGAATTATATGTGAGATATAGCCTTAGAGAGGGGAATACTCCATGACCACAGATGATGTATTGATAAAACCAAAAATCAAGATAAAAGTATTTGGTGTTGGCGGCGGCGGCAACAGTGTACTCATGCGCATGGGTCAGCATAACGAACTGGATATTGAACTGTATGCGGTGAATACCGATGCCAAGCAGCTGCATCAGGCTGAGCAGGTGGGGGTTAACTGCATACAGATTGGTGAGAGCTTGACGCACGGCCGGGGAACCGGCGGCAATACTCAGCTTGGCGAACAGGCTGCAAAAAATGATGCGGTTAAATTGCAGGCGGCGCTGAATGGTGCGGATATGGTGTTCATTACAGCCGGAATGGGCGGCGGCACCGGCACTGGTGCTGCACCGCTTATTGCCCGGCTGGCTAAGGAAATGGGCATTTTGTCGGTGGGGGTAGTGACTGTGCCCTTTGCCTTTGAGGGCAGCCGCAAGAAAAAGATAGCTCAGGAGGGCATTACCAAGATGCAGTCACAGATGGATGCCCTGATAGCTGTGGAGAATGACAATCTGTCCAAGCTCCCGGAAAATCGCAAAATGTCTCTGGTACAGGCTTTTGCGTGTGCGGATAATATCTTGAAGCAGGCCATCAACTGTGTGGCGGAACTGATTCTTACCACCGGTGTGATCAATGTGGATTTTGCCGATGTCACGACCATTTTCCGGCAGAGCGAGAGCAGTGATGCCTTGCTGGGAATCGGTGTCAGCGAGCGCAGTGCTGTGGATGCGGTGAAGATTGCAGCGGAAAGCCCGCTTATAGACAAAGACCTTTCCGGAGCGCGGGGCATCATTCTCAACCTTACAGGGGATTCCAGCCTGAGTTTGTTTGATGTGGATGAGGCTTCCCGTTATATCGTGAAACATACGGACCCGGAAGTGAATATCATTTTGGGAACGGTGGAAGATAATACGCTGAAGGGCTCTGTGCAGGCTACCATCATTGCCACGGATTTTGCTGATAGCGTAGTGATGAAGGCGCCTACGGTAAAGGTTCCGGAAAGCACCATTAAGCAGGAGACCTTGCAAAAGGAAAGTTTTCAAATGGAAGTGCCGTCCTTTATGAATAAGCCAAAGGCGCAGGAAAATTCCCAGCCCTTTGCTATTCCCGCATTTAAGCTGACGGATGGCGTGGAGAAAGACAAGTAACAGAAAGGCATAATTTTGGGTTCAATACATCGATTTTCCCGCTCAGAACTGCTTTTGGGACGGGAGGGCATGGAAAGACTGGCAGGTGCCAGCGTGGCTGTGTTCGGCATTGGCGGGGTTGGCTCCTATGTTGCAGAGGGGCTGGCCCGGGCTGGTGTTGGCCATTTTGTCTTGGTGGATAATGATGTCATCAGCCTGACAAACATCAATCGTCAGCTGCATTCACTGACCTCTACCGTGGGGCAGCAGAAAACGGCAGTAATGAGGGCGCGGATTCTGGACATCAATCCGGCGGCCGAAGTGAAGGTAATCAATGCGTTTTATCTGCCGGATAATGCCGGAGATTTTTTTGTGGACAGGTATGATTATGTGGTAGATGCCATTGATACAGTGGCGGGAAAAATCAGTCTGGCGGTAGAATGTCAAAAGCGGCATTTGCCCCTGATTGCGAGCATGGGGGCAGGCAATAAAGCAGACCCGGCCCGCTTTGAGGTGGCGGATATCTACCAGACCAGTGTTGATCCGTTGGCAAGGGTCATGCGCAAAAAACTCAAGGAACATGGGGTAAAAAAGTTGAAGGTGGTTTATTCCCGGGAAGAACCGCGCAGGATAATTTTGCCGGCAGATGGACAGGCCGAAAAAAAGGGCAGTGCCGGCAGGACGGCTCCGGGCAGTCTTTCCTTTGTGCCTTCGGTGGCAGGACTCATTATTGCCAGTGAGGTTGTCAAAGATTTAACAGGAAATTTTGGAAGTAAGTGAGGGACAGATAAATGAAGGTTGCAGTGTTAGGCTGTGGACGATGGGGGGCTTTTCATGCCTGGTATGCCCAGCGCATTGGCCATCAGGTTATGCTGTGGGGGCGTGCAGGCTCAGCCCATTTGAAAGCTCTGCGGGATACGCGGCAAAATGAATATCTGACCATGCCGGAGGATGTGGAACTTACAGACGATTTGGCACGCGCTGTGGATTTTGGCGAAGTGCTGAATATTTCCATCAGTTCCCAAAAACTAAGGGAATTCTGCGGCAGATTAAAGGAATTGCCGAATCTGGATAAAAAGAAGTTTGTTCTTTGCATGAAAGGTTTGGAAATCGGTACGGGCAAGCGTCTTACCACTGTCATAGGAGAAGAACTGGGAACAGATAAACAGGTGGCAGTCTGGGTAGGTCCCGGCCATGTGCAGGATTTTGTGCGGGAAATTCCCAACTGTATGGTCATTGCGTCAAAGGAAATGCAGCTGACACGGGAGTTGGTGACGGCCTTTGCCAGCCCGCTGATTCGCTTTTATTATGGCGAGGATTTGCTGGGGACGGAAATCGGCGCCGCAGCTAAAAATGTTATGGGACTGGCGGCAGGTATGCTCGATGGTTTGGGCTATAGCAGCTTAAAAGGTGCCCTGATGGCCCGGGGAACCAAAGAGCTTTCCCGCCTGATTGAGAAAATGGGCGGAGATAAGATGACGGTGTATGGACTCTCCCATCTAGGTGACTATGAAGCAACATTGTTTTCTCCGTTTAGCAATAACCGTCGTTTTGGCGAAGATTTTGTCAGGGGAGAGACTTTTGGCAAGCTGGCTGAAGGCGTGTATACGGTGGAGGCACTGATGGATATAGCAGATGCGTATCATTTGGAGTTGCCGATTTGCGCGGTGGTCTATGCTATTATTCATGAACATAAGGTACCAAGGGAAGAATTGCTTAAATTGTTTTTGCGGGATAGAAAAACAGAACAGGAGTGACCTGTTAGCTGCTGATTAAGGGCAGATACGAGGGCTGACAGAAAGATGAAACAATTACCATACGCGATAAATACAATTAAAGAATTGCAGGATTGTGTGGAACAGGTGCGGCAGGAAAGCCGCAATTCCAAAATGTCCAGCATACTGGTATCGGTATTTACGGATACGGCCAAGACGAATATGCTGGGAGATATTCAAAAGACTATCCTGGCGGTGTTTCCGGAGGCGAAGATGATTGGCGCGGTTTCCAATGGGGAAATCATGAACGGTCAGCTTATGGAACAGGGCGTGGTGGTGAATTTCACTCTGTTTGAAGAATCTGAGGTACGGGTTTTTGCCTATGATTTTCGAGAGAAAAGCAGCAATGTGGCAGGCCGTGAACTCTTGTCTGTTTTACAGGCGGATAAGGACGCTGTGGCAGTGGAACTTATCTCTGCCGGTTTTCATCTGGATATTAATCCCTTCTTTAAGCAGCTTTCAGCAGCCCGGCGGAAAATTCGTTTTTTCGGCGGTTTGGCTGATGATGGCAGCTTGGGAAAAAATGGACTGGTGTTTACCCAGAATGCTAAACTTCGTAATGGCGTGGTAGTGGCGGTGTTCAGTGGCAGCAATCTCCATGTGCAGGCTGTTTCCAGTTTCGGTTGGAAACCTCTGGGGCGCATCATGACGGTAACCAGAATGGAAGGCGATTTCTGCCTGCAGGAATTGGATGGTCGTCCTCCCTTGGAAGTTTTTGAGCGGTATTTGGGCATAAAGAATACGGAGCGTTTTTTGGTGGAAGCCCTGACTTTTCCCTTTTATTTTGAACGTCATGGCACAATACTTGCGCGTCATCCTCGTCGCTGCCGGGACGATGGCAGTATGGTTTTTGGGGCTGACCTGCGGGTTGGCGAGCAGTTGCGGCTGGCTTATGGAGACCCGGGGGATATTATCGATAATGCCATGGCGCTGCAGGAAAAGATGGCCAGCTTTAAGCCGGAAGCAATCTTTACGGTAAGCTGTGTGGCTCGTTGGATGCTGTTGGGCAGCGATACGGAAAAGGAACTGGCCATCAGCAAGCATTTGGCTCCCTCAGCTGGTTTTTATGCCTATGGGGAGTTTATGCGCGATAAGAACGG
>DJYL01000060.1:4894-11461 GCA_002448495.1 Pseudoselenomonas ruminantium
ACTTATGGCGCGGCTGGTGCATTTTATCGAAAGAACAACGCAGGAATTAGAGGAGTCCAACCGCCAGCTGACCTATCTTGCGCAGATTGACCGGCTCACCGGGCTGTTTAACCGCGGTGAAACGGAACATACATTAAAGACGATGCTTTCACAGGCGCATGAGTTTGGTGAACCGTTGTCCGTGTTAATGATGGATGTGGATGATTTCAAGACCATCAATGACAGCTATGGACATGCTGTGGGTGATGATACCTTAAAGACCATTGCACAAGTATTGCAGAAGAATACTCGCCGGGGGACGGATATTCCCGGCCGCTGGGGCGGGGATGAGTTCTTTGTCATCTTCTCCGGTATTGCCAGTGACAAGGCAAGGGAGATTGCTGAGCGCATTGCCCGCCTGATTGAAAAAAAGTCTGTGCTGCCGGATGGTTCGCGGGTTACCGTCAGCATCGGTGTGGTTACGGCAGCGTCGGATGATACACCGGATACACTCTTTAAGCGTGCGGATGCGGCGCTTTATGATGCCAAATTGATTCGTGGCAAGAATAATGTAGTCGTACATTGAGGTAAGCCTGTGGATTCGGTAAGAGTCCATGGGCTTTATTAATGAATATTGTCTTTAATAGCAGGACTTTTTTAGCTGGTATCGTATAAATGTACATAGAAGGAGGAATCTTTTGTGGCAAAATTGGGTGGACATGGTTATGGCATGGCTGTTTTATTTGTGGTGATTGGTGCGATTTTAGGTGGTATTCTGGGGCAGCTGCTTAGCGGCGTGGAGGCTTTGAGCAGTGTAATGCCTTATCTGGTGAATACCTTTCCGGTGTTTGATACACAGACCTTTACGATTAATCTCTATGTGATTCAGCTTACGTTGGGTCTGGCTTTCGCGCCCAATCTCATGAGTATTCTGGGAATTGTCATTGCGCTGATTCTGTTTCGCCGCTACTAAGAAGGAGGTTATTGTTTATGTTTATTTTGGCATCCGGTTCGCCACGGAGGAAGGAACTTCTTCAGCAGATTAATGTCCGTTTCGATATTCGCATCAGTACAGCGGAGGAAATTTCGGGGGAGGAGCTGGCACCGGCGGAACTGGTGGTACAAAATGCTGCTGCCAAGGCTCAGGCCGTAGCAAGACTTTACCCCAATCAAGCTGTACTCGGCGCGGATACGGTGGTAACACTTGACGGGCATACCTATGGAAAACCGGACAATCGTGAAGATGCAGTGCGGATGCTCAGGGAATTCTCCGGCAGAACCCATCAGGTGCTTACGGGCATAGCCTGGGTATATAATGGACATCTGTTTACCGATGTGGTCACAACAGATGTGGAGTTTTCGCCTATGGCCGAAACGGAAATCGAGCGTTATGTGGATAGCGGGGAGCCGATGGATAAGGCCGGTGCTTATGCCATTCAGGGCGGTGCGGCAGAATTTATCGCAGGCATTCATGGCTCGTATTCCAATGTGGTAGGATTGCCTCTCAATGCGGTTGTACGGCTGGCGCGAAAGGCAGGCGTAAATTTGTATGGCGATTATGGTGAGGGATTTGCCCACTGAGGAACGGCCAAGAGAAAAGCTTTTGCTTCAGGGGCCGCGGGCACTTAGCAATGCAGAGCTTTTGGCCATTTTATTGCGCAGCGGCACGAAAAAAAAATCGGTGCTGCGCGTAGCTGAGGAAATTTTGGCGCATATTAAAGAACAGGGGCTTTCGGCCATGGCGCATATCTCCGTGGCGGAACTGGCTAAGATTGACGGTGTGGGGCAGGTAAAAGCTGCCACCTTGCAGGCGGCCATCGAGCTGGGACGGAGGCTTGCCATGCAGAGCGCGGGAAAAATACAGGTAATTCATGGCCCGGAGGATGTAGCGCAGTTTGCCATGCCACGCTTTCGTTTTGAGCAGAAGGAGCATTTTGCGGTCATGCTCTTAAATACCAAGAATCATATTATCGGTATGCCGGAAGTGTCGGTAGGGAGCTTATCTGCATCGGTCGTGCATCCGCGGGAAGTATTTCGGGCCGCGATTGACTACGCGGCGGCCTCGATGATTCTGTTGCATAATCATCCCAGTGGTGACCCCACGCCCAGCCGGGAAGATATTGCTGTAACAGAGCGGCTGGTTAAGGCGGGCAAGGTCATGGATATTCCTGTCCTTGATCATGTGGTTATAGGCAATGAGCGTTTTACCAGCCTTAAGGAAAAAGGGCTTATACATTAATGAAATTTGTTGCAAATTTGTAAGAAAAAATATCGTTTGCCTGTTATCAAAATAACTATCTTGTGTTACAATAAGATAGTTATTTTATTTTTGAAGATATGCGCCGCAGAACAGGCGGTGTACATAGATGGTTTTCTGAAGGGAGTTTTTGGACAAAATGTGGAGTCTGTTTGGTGGTTTTTCACACGATATGGGTATTGACCTGGGGACGGCGAATACGCTGGTTCATGTGAAGGGCAGAGGTATTGTGCTGCGTGAGCCTTCCGTAGTGGCAATCAAGAGTGATTCGGGTGAAGTTCTGGCTGTAGGTGAGGAAGCAAAGCAGATGATTGGCCGTACGCCGGGCAATATCATCGCTATTCGTCCGATGAAGGATGGCGTTATTGCGGACTTTGATGTAACGCAGGCCATGCTCAAGTATTTCATCCGCAAGGCCATGAACACGAAATCCTTTGTTCGCCCCCGTGTGGTTGTCGGCGTGCCTTCCGGCGTTACGGAAGTGGAGAAGCGTGCGGTAATCGATGCAGCGCAGCAGGCTGGTGCCCGTGAAGCGTATCTGATTGAAGAACCGATGGCAGCAGCTATCGGCGCCGGTCTGCCGGTGGAAGAAGCTACGGGCAGCATGGTTGTCGATATCGGCGGCGGTACGACGGAAATCGCCGTTATCTCTCTGGGCGGTATTGTTACGAGCTGTTCCATCCGCATCGGCGGTGATGAAATGGATAATGCCATCATCCAGTACATCAAGCGGATGTATAACCTCATGATTGGTGAGCGCACAGCTGAGGAAATCAAAATGACCATTGGTACGGCTATCGTTACGCCGGAAGCCGACAAGACGATGGACATCCGCGGCCGCGATTTGGTATCCGGCCTGCCGAAGAACCTGACCATTCAGGCCAAGGAAATCCGCGAAGCGCTTAATGACCCCATTTACAAGATTATTGATGCCGTAAAGAGCACGCTCGAAAAGACTCCGCCGGAACTGGCTGCTGATGTTATGGATCACGGCATTATGATGACGGGCGGCGGTGCGCTCCTTACGAATCTGGATAAGCTCCTCTCCCATGAGACGGGAATGCCGGTGCTGGTATCTGAGGATGCGCTTTCCTGCGTAGGTGAGGGAACAGGGCGTTCTTTGGAAAATATTGAACTGTTAAAGCGTGTGGTTATGATCAGCAAAAAGCTGAGAAGTTAAGAAGCTGAACGATGAGTAATCATGTAAGAAAAGATAAGGAAGACGGACGCAAGGGCTGGGCGATGGCGTTTGTCGTGGTCAGTCTCTTCTGCATCATCTTTTTTGCGGCTCGGGGGCGGTTTCAGGCTCCGGTCAGCAGTCAGTCGGTTTCTCTGGTATTGTCTCCTTTTCAACAGGGCGTGTCCTGGATTTCGGATGAATTGCGTCATGTTACAGAAGCGGTATGGGAAATGGCGACACTCTACGAACAGAACAAAATGCTCAGGAACGAAGTGGAACAGCTGCGGGGGATAAATCTGCAGGCCAATGAGGCTCTGGCTGAAAATGAACGATTGAGAAATATGATTGGCTATAAACAGTCAGCGCATCAGTTTGATATGGTAGCAGCCAGAGTTATTGGCAGGGAATCGGATACCTGGTCACGTATGATTGTCATTGACCGGGGCACGATGAGCGGCATTGCCAATGATATGCCTGTCGTAACCCCGCAGGGGCTGGTCGGCCGTGTCGTGGAAGCCGGACTGAATTCTTCTAAGGTGCAGCTCATCCTTGATCCCCGTTCTTCCGTGGGAACGATTGTGCAGCGGGCGCAGTCCCGCGTTACCGGCATCGTACAGGGCGATATGGACAACCCCACCATGCCGCAGATGGTGAACATTCCCAAAAATGCGGATGTCGTGGAAGGGGATGTCATCGTTACTTCTGGTTTCGGCGGTGTTTATCCCAAGGGGATTATTGTGGGCTTGGTGAGCAGTCTGAAAAATGATGCCGGCGGTTTGTTGAAAATCGGCGTGCTGGAAGCGGCTGTGGATTTTCAAAAGCTGGAAGATGTGCTGGTTATTACGGCTTCCCGGGAGGCGCCGCCGGAACCCATCAAGCCGCCCCAGCAGACTCCGGGCACGGAAACGGATCCCGTAACAGGGGAAAAAATAGACGATAAAAAGGCGGAGGGGCAGCAATGAATAACTTTGGCAAGCTGGCTGCTTTTGTAATCCTGCTCTATGTTTTACAAACTTCATTTTTTTCTCTGATAGCCTATCATGGCATCAGTCCGGACTTTATGCTGCTGCTTACCGTATCCTTTGCTTTTTTGCGCGGGATGGAGCAGGGCACGCTTATGGGCTTTTCAACGGGGCTTTTGACCGACCTGGCTACAGGAACTTTTTTTGGCATACATGCGTTTACTTATCTGCTGATGGGAAATTTGTGCGGACGCTTTGCCAACCGCATTTACAAGGACCAGTTTTTTTTGCCGGTGTTTGCCTCCTTGGGCGTAACTGCGCTAAACTATTTTATTTTGGCATTACTTATGGTATTATTAGGGTATCGCTTTAATCCAATCAGCAATGTGCAGGCAACTTTGCTGCCCATGCTGATTTATCAGCTGGCGTTTGCCTATCCGGTACATTATTGGACCTATAAATTGGATAAGAACATCAGCTCAAATGAAACAAATTGATTAAGGCACCGCAGGGTGCCTTATTTTATGGGAGAGATACTTTTTGGTCGAAAATGACGAATTTGGCGGCAGGCTGAAAGTTCTGGGCTGGCTGTCGGTGCTGGTGATTGCTGTGCTTATCGGCAGGGCAGGCTACCTGCAGATTTATGAGGGGGAATATTATGCCCGTCTGGCAGAGGGCAACCGCATCCGCATTATTCCCACCATGGCTCCCCGCGGAACCTTCTTTGACCGCAATGGTGAGCTTTTGGTGCAGAATCGTCCGGGCTTTGCTGTGTCCCTGATGCCGGTAATGACCAAAATTGATCCGGTGGTGATTACCCGTCTGTCGGAACTTTTGAAAGTACCGGTGGAGGAAATCGACAAGAAAATCGAAGCCCATACGGGCTTTGACCCCATTCGGATTAAGGCGGATGTTACCCCCGATATTGTCACGATTATCGAGGAACAAAAGAATAATTACCCCGGTGTCATCATCGAGGTGCAGCCCATCCGCGACTACATGAACAAGGAAGAAGCGGCGCATACCTATGGCTATGTCAGTGAGATAAATGACATGGAGCTGGAGAAGAAAAAGGATGAGGGCTACAAGAGCGGCGATATCATCGGCAAGTTTGGTCTGGAGAAAATCTACGATAAAGAGCTGCGCGGTGAGAACGGTGGTCAGCAGGTCGAAGTGGATGTGACGGGCAAGCCGGTACAGATTATCGGCAATAAACCGCCAACACCCGGCGATGACCTTTATCTGACCATTGACAAGAACCTGCAGACGGCAGCCGAAAAGGCCGTGGACGAGCAGTTAAAGCAGATTCATGCCAATGCGGCAGCCGTGGTGGCCATGAATCCGCAGACCGGTGAAATCCTCGCGATGGTCAGCCGTCCGGCTTTTGACCCGAACTTGTTTGCCCATGGGATTTCGTCGAAGGATTGGAACAAGCTCAACAACAATCCCTATCATCCGATGGATAATAAGGCCATAACGGGTGAGTACCCGCCAGGTTCTACCTTTAAGATCATCACGGGTACCGCGGCGCTGACCGAAGGTGTGGTCAGCCCTTCCGAACTCATCATGGATAGCGGCCATCACTGGATTATCCCCAAGGGAAATGCTGAGGGCGAGGCACTCGGTCTCATCAACTTCCAGCAGGCTATGGCCCATTCCGATAACGTGTATTTCTATGAAATGGGCAATCGCCTGGGCATTGACCGTCTGGAAAAATATGCCCGGATGTTTGGTCTGGGCAAGATTACCGGCATTGACCTGCCGTATGAGTCCGATGGTCTGGTAGCTAACCGCCGTTACAAGGAGAAAAACTTCGAGGATGGCGACTGGTACTTGTCGGAAACCTTCGATGCCGCTATCGGTCAGGGCTTCAATCTGGTAACGCCGCTGCAGGCGGCGATGGTCATGGGCGAAATCGCTGCCGATGGCAAGCGCTATAAGCCGCATTTGGTCAATCGCATTGTCGCGCCGGATGGCAGCACGGTGAAGGAATTCAAACCGGAACTTCTGGGTACGCTTGATGTGCGGCCGGAGGTAATTTCTCTGGTACAGGCAGGGCTCCATGACGTTACCAAATACGGTACGGCGGCAGGCATTTTCCGCGGTTTTCCCATTGAGATTGCCGGTAAGACCGGTACAGCCGAGAACCCGCATGGCCGCGACCACGGCTGGTTTGTGGCCTATGGCCC
>DJYL01000167.1 GCA_002448495.1 Pseudoselenomonas ruminantium
GGATCGATGAAGGTAAAGCTGTCGGCAGAGACGAGGGCAGAGCTGAGGGCAGAGCCGAGGGAATTGCCGAAGGACGTGTTGAAAGTCTTTTAGACAGTGTACGTTCTCTCATGCATAAGAAAGGCTGGTCCAGCGATGAAGCTATGGATATCCTTAGCATTACGCCCGAAGAACGTGCCATCATTTCAGCTAGATTGTAATCAAAATAAAGCTCCCCACAGCACAAAAAGACCTCGAAGCCCATATATGATAGGGTTTCGAGGTCTTTATATATTTTTTTAATTGTATAAAACAAGCTATGATTTTGTCCAATCTGCAATCTCTACGAACTCACATAACAATTATTTTACCATAAAATAAGAAAGGAATACAAGAAAATTGGCACGAGACTTTGCCCGTGCCATGTCTACCTTTGAGCATTTCGCCACACAAAAAAAAATCCTGCAAAACTAAACCGTATAGCAGGCACTACCGCAACACCAACCAAAAAACTGCCCGGCAATTTTTCCATCACCGGGCAGCAAAACATAGCTGTAAAATTATCTGTGCATTCACTGCACCGAACCGGCGCACCATTTGCCTCTCCTCAATCTAATTTAATAGCAGTTCCCGTAGAAACTCTCCCCGGTACATTTGCTCCAGAACAGTGACAAAGATTGAACTCACGGACACCGAGCTGCTTCAGTTCATTCAGCGTCCTGTCCATGCGTTCCTGCCCTTCGCCGCTCAAATGAATGCCGCCAATGATGCGCCGAACCGGAAGCCCCGTCCGCTCTTTCACAGTAGCGGTAATGTTCAATATGCCCTGATGGGAACAGCCAACCACTAAGGCAATTCCATCATCTGCTTTGAGCAGCAAGCATATTTCATCGTCAAAGCAATCCGGCTCTTTAGCACTGCCGCGCACGAATTTAGGCGGGATACGTTCAAAGGGATAATGTCTGTCAAAATTTGTGAACAGCTGTGCGTAATCATCGAGTTGCAAGTTATCTTTGCATTCGCGTTCTTCCACTTTCCATGCCACTAAGTCCGACTTTGTAAATCCACAACCCTTGGGAAGATATTGATTGTTTTCCTTGTCGTAGGAAAATTTTTCCTGCCAAAAGTTTCTGCCGATATATACGGCTTTAGGATGGCAATATTTCAGCAAGGAAGGAAATCCTCCGGCATGGTCGTAATGCGAATGGCTCAGAACAACAAAATCTACGGAAGATAAGTCCACGGAGAGTTTATCGGCATTTTCCCACGCAACACCTGTATGACCGCAGTCAAAGATGAATTTGGACTCCGGCGTTTCCACGAAAATGGACAAGCCATGCTCGGCGGTCAAGCTGCTATTCTCGGCGGTGTTATTTTCTGCCAAAATTGTTAATTGATAATTCATCCTACTAATCATCGCCCATCGTTTCCATCTACAATTCTACTGCGCCACATCATTCAAAAACATCATTTTCCAAATCACGGACTTTTTTTGCCGGTACTCCAGCCACCAATGAATTATCCGGCACATCTTTAGTGACGACAGCCCCCGCTGCAATAACCACGTTATTCCCAATAGTAAGTCCCGGCATAATCGTCACATTACCGCCAATCCATACATCATTGCCAATATGAATAGGCTTTGCTATAGCACAGTGCGCACGACGCTTTGCCGGGGACAACGGGTGCCCCACTGTGGCAATAAGTGTATGCGGCCCTATCATCACATTATCTCCGATTCGTACTTCTCTATTGTCGAGGATAGTCACATTATAATTGGCAAAAAAATTGTCCCCGACATGAATGTTTCCCCCATTGTCGCAATGAAAGATGGGAAGAACCACCGGGCTTTTTCCCGCACTTCCGAAAAGTTCCCGAATTGCAGCCTCCCTTGCCGCCGTTTCTGTCATGTCTATGCCGTTGAGCTTCTGGCACCCCTTTACAGCACGGAACTTTCGTCCGCGCACTTCCGGCTCCGTGAAATCGTATTCAAGCCCCGCATCCAGTTTTTCCGCTTCTGTCACAAAAATCCCTCCTAATCCATTGATTCCAGTAAAAACTTACCGAGCAAAAGCCATCATCTCTCCTTTCGCTCATAGAGAAGATACGGTTTGCTTTTTTCGATAAATGATTCTACATCGCGGCGCCACATGAGAAGGTGTTCGCCTTTCACCATGGCTGAATGATTGGCAAAGCGAGCAATGCGCTTGCCATCCAGCAAAGGCATGTATTCATCCGTCCGCTCATCCCCAAGGACAATGGCGTCCGCCGCCGTAGTCAGGGAACAATGAGCGAATATAAGGATTGCGGCTGCGAGCATCGCCGTCCTTATGCCCCTGCAGTATTTATTTCTGTCCGTCATTATCTCACCTTGATATGGATAACGCCCCCAGGCAGTCATCCAAAAAGCTGAAAACAGCCTCCCAATACTCTTTTCCGGCCACTGTCATCGCATCCCCATGTCCTGCTCCTTCTACGATAAATTTACTCTTGGGGGCAGGGCAGGCATTGTACAGCTTATCCATCATAGAAGGCGGCACCAGTTTGTCCGCCGTCCCATGGATGAACATAATCGGAACCTTGATGCCGGGAACCGCCTTTATGGGGGCAGCGTCTGACACTTTCCCCCCGGTTTTGATGCCGCTTACAATGTCTACGCATGTCATAATGGGAAATTCCGGCAAGCCGAAGATAACGTCCAGTTGATTTGTAAACATATCGTAGGCGCTGGTATAGCTGCAGTCCTCTATGACGGCTGCCAGTCCCGGCATTTCGTATCTGCCCGCTGCCAGCATTACCGTGGCAGCCCCCATAGATATTCCGTGCAATACAATTTCTGCATCGTCATCGGATTCCTTGACTTTAGCCGCCCATTTGGCAATTTCCTCACTTTCCTTGCCCCCCATGGTAATGTACTGGCCATCACTTTCCCCGGCGGCGCATAAGTCCGGCGAGAGCACGTGATAACCCTGCTTCAGATAAACCTCGGCATAATCCCGGACATAACGGTGGTCCCTGCCATAGCCATGGGCCAGTATAACCCAGCGGTGTCCCGTTTGGGCGGGCCTGTAGCTTACTGCCACTACATTCCTGCCGTCCGGCATGGTCATGCTCCACTCTTCCGTCGGCACCGCCGGCTCTTCCGGCATTTCCCTGCTCTTGTCAAGAATATTGACGCAGGCAGCAGGATGTGCCAACGGATCTGTCTCGTTTCCACGCTTCAGGGCATAATCAACAAAATAATCTCCTATGGCGTAGCCTGCCGCCAAAACAGCCGCTATGAATACGATAACAACAGTTCCCCAACGCCTTTTCCAATTGTAGTTCATCATAATCACCATTTTCCTTATTGTGAATTGCCTCGTTATAACGTCTTTGCTCTTATTTCTTCCTTATATTTCTGAAATTCATACTTCATTTGCTGAACGCATGGCGGCAAATGGCATCGCCCAACTGCTCTTTCCCAATATAATTGCCGCTGAATTTGCCCAGATTCCATTCAAATGCTCCAAATTATCTTAGCTTTTTCTATTCGCCATAAATATCCTTATCTGCTACTAAAAACATAGACAAAAATGTATATGTCTTAGAAATATTCCTTGTTCATCGTATCCGTCCTCGCCGACCCGAAGGACAGGCTACTGACGTTGGTATGATACTCCGAAGGCGTTGACATCACACTCCTTGCTACGCAAGGAGGCAAGTCTGTTCCCGACTAGCCATCGGTACA
>DJYL01000114.1:0-2870 GCA_002448495.1 Pseudoselenomonas ruminantium
GCTGAGTATGCGGTGCTCGGCATTGGCTTTGTTAATTTCCTGTTCCTGCTTGAGAATTTCGTCCTGAAAACCGGCTTCTTTTACGGCATCGCTGAAGAAGCGCGGCTCACGCTTGCCATCAAAGCCGATGTCTTTTTTGTCTGTAGCACCAAAGGCAAAGGTGGTCGTGAAATCGCGGGCGCGGTTTTCGTAAAGGCTCTTCCAGCCTTCTTCGTCCGGCTGCCAGCCTGTGGGGTCAGCGATATAGGCATCAATGGCCTTGCGGTAGGTGCTGACAATGCGGCGGATAAACGGCGCGGGGCGCATACGGCCTTCGATTTTGAAGGAGAACACGCCAGCCTGAATGAGCTGGGGGATATGGCGGTACATGCACATGTCCTTGAGTGCCAGCTTATAGGCACCATCGCTGTCTTTATCGAGCACTTCGCCCGTCTTTTCGTCAATGAGCTGATAGGCCCAGCGGCAGGGTTTCAGGCAGCGGCCACGGTTGCCGCTCTGACCGAAGACCACGCCGGAGTGAATGCACTGACCGCTTTCGCTGATGCACATATCGCCGTGCATAAAGTATTCTACCTCAATGCCCGTGCGTTCACGGAACAGGGAAAGCTCGGAGAGCGTCATTTCGCGGCCAACTACGACACGGGTTATGCCGTATTCTTTGAGTTTTTCGATAGCGTGCTCGTTATGCGTATTCATCATCACGGAAGTGTGTACGGGAATCTTAATGCCCATTTCGTGAATGAGTTCGAGTACGGCAAAATCCTGCACGAGAATAGCATCCGGACGAATTTCATTGAGGTAGGCGAGGTATTCGCGCAGGGCGGGGATTTCCTCATCACTGATGAGATTATTGAGCGTGATATAGAGCTTTACACCATGCTCATGGGTGTAGGCGATGGCCTTTTTGAGCATTTCATCATCGAAGTTGAAGTCGCCTTCGTGCATGCGCATATTAAAATGCTTGCCTCCGAGGTAGCAAGCATCAGCACCGGCTTCCACACCGGCCACCAGGGCATCCCAGGTACCGGCAGGGGCCAATAATTCTACAGATTTACGATTTAACAGCATCTAATAAAAACTCCTTTTTGGATAGGTTTTACCTTAATGGTTCCAATAAATAAGTATAACAGAGAATGCGGGGGCTATCAATAATACATTGCATTCTAAAGTGGTTTGTGCTACAACAATAAGTACCGAATAAAAGTAAACACGATAAAGAAAAGGCTTGTTTGTAGGATTGTACAAATCGATTAATCATAGCAGTGGAGGTTGGATAATGGAGGAAAAGAATGCAGCACTTGACTGGCTGGAATTGATGGCTGGCAGGGGAATCGGGGCTTTGGCGCAGAAAATGCAGCGGCAGGGCGGGAAAAAACTTTTCATCACAGGCCGGCAGGGAATAGAACATTATCCGCAGTCCGGTGTCGTCGCGCCACAAGTTGTACTGGATATGCTGGCCGTTATGCCGGATTTTGCTGAGAATCAATACTATTATGCCAAAAATCAGCAGACGCTGGTGTTTAAGGTGATTTTGGACGATATGCCGGACAGTGTATTGTTTATCTTTTGGCAGCAGACAGAAAACGAGGATATTGCGCCGTTAAGCGATATGCTGGAATCAGCCAGACTGGCGCTGAAATGGTATCTGCGGGGGCATAAGGCTTTTGCGAAGCGGCTGCATGAACAGCGGGCGGCTTTTTTTGAGGGCGTTTTTGTCAAGCACAACATCAGCGTGGAATCAATGCTGGCCGAACAGGGGATTGAACTGCATCATGACCGCAAATATGCAGTTATGCTTATGGACATGGGCGCGGATATGCCGCTTATTCCACCGGCAGATTTTCGGGCGAAGTTATTGCAATTCAGTCAGCGCTATCAGACAGACCTTATTTATCCCTTGGAGTGGAACGGCATTTATCTGGTGATTTTGTCGGGGCTTTATGTGCAGCAGGAATTAGGGCTTCTTTCCCTGAAAAAGCGGCAGGAACTCTTTGCCCGCTGGCAGCAGCTGTTCTCTGAAGTCTATAAGGTGGCGGTGTCCATTGGTGTAGGCGGTGATTATCCTCTGGCCGAGCTGCATCGCAGCTATCAGGAAGCGCGCATTGCGCTGACATTCCGGCAGATTAAGGGCGAACGTGGTTTTGTGCAGGAGTTTTCCGGTATGGGGATATTCAAGGAACTCTTTACCTGTGACAAGGCACGGATGGTGGAATTCTGCCGTCAGACTTTGGACAAATTGCTCGCGTATGACCATGACTGTGATGCAGGGCTGCAGATAACCCTGCGCACGCTTCTCGATACTAATTTCAATTATAAGCTGACGGCGGAAAAACTTTTTGTCCATGTGAACACGGTACGTTATCGCTGCGAAAAGATTGCCCAATTGCTGGAAATTGACCTCAATCATCCGGATACCCGCTTTAACCTCTATGCGGCCATTCGGGTAGGTGATGTGCTGAAGGCGCTTAATCTCTTGCAGCCCGGTTATGTGGGTAATTTGAGCAGCCATAAAAGCAGCGGCAGCCATGGTACACAAACCATGTTTTAAGTGCATAGCAAAAAATCCCTGCTGATTTTGAAGGTCAGCAGGGACTTTTTTATACGGATTCTTTTACAGCATTCTTGCCCGCCGTATAGCCAAAGGTCTGGGCGCGGCCATGGCTGTTGCCGGGAATGCAGGTGGGGTAGTCATTGCCGTAGAAGGAGCCGGAGTTGTTGCCGGCGGCATAGAGTCCGGGAATGACGTTTTTCTCTTTGTCGAGAACCTGCATATTTTCGTTGATGCGCAGGCCGCCAAGGGTTACCAGCATGGAGGTGCCCATCTTGCAGGCAAAGAAGGGGGCTTTTTCAATCGTGGTCATAAAGAGAGG
>DJYL01000114.1:2970-26108 GCA_002448495.1 Pseudoselenomonas ruminantium
GCCAGTTCGTTGTAGCGGTCAATCGTAGCCTTGAGGGTTTCATAAGGCAAATCGCATTGTTTAGCCAAATCCTCAATGGTGTCGGCTTTCTTGACCAAACCTTCCTGGATATAGCGCTCCACATCTTTCGGATTGTGATGGAATTTCATTTCCTTGCAGGCGGTCTGGTGGAAGGCCGGTGCTTCCTGCGGCCACTTGGAATCCCAAATGTTCCATTTGCATTGGCCGGGCTGCTGGCGTACCTGATTGGACAGATAACCAAAGGTCAAATCCTCATTGCCAAAACGCTCGCCCTTGAGGTTGACGCCCAGCCAGGGCTGACGGGTCAGGGCATCGGGATTTTCCTTGGGATTATCCACGAAGGCCTTGTCAAAGTACATCGCCGTGTGCGGCCATTCGTCAATGTCTGCGCCAATCCAAAGCCCCATCTTCTGGCCGTCACCGGTATTGAAGGTGCCGGGATAGGAAATCTTGTTGATGGTCTTGGCACTGGGAATGTAGTAGTTCAGCATTTCCTCATCATGACCATAATCACCGGCACAGAGGATAACGGCTTTTTTGGCATTGAACTTGATATATGCCTTGTTTTCATCTTGAGCGATTACTCCGGTGACACGCCCTTGATTGTCCTTGCGTACAAGCTGGACCGCGGGAGTTTTGTAATGAATATCCACGCCCAGATTTTCCGCTGTGGACAGCAAGGTATAGGCCATAGCAATAGTTGGCCCGCCGCCGTACATACCCTTGGGCATCTTTTCGGCTGCGCCTGCGGGCGGTTCCAAAACAAAGGAAAGGGTCGGGAAGGTGGGCAGGGTCGAAACCGGAGCAACCAGTTCTTCCTGTGTCCAAATATGCTTTATCGTACAGCCGGCCTTTTGCGCCATATCCAAAAGCCAGTCATTAACATGTCCGCTCTGGTTGGTAAATACCTGCACAACTTTTTGGTCAGTGCGGTAAGAACCATAGCGCATGAGCTCGCTGGTGACAAATTCCGGGTCAATCTTGGTGCCCACGCTCTGCTGCGCCTTGGAATTTACAGCACCGTAGTCGTAGCTGCGGAAGTTGACATTCTGGGTCTTTTCAATCAGGGTGACCTTGGCACCGTCTTCGGCAGCCGCGCAGGCTGCACACAGGCCGGACATACCGGCACCGACGATGACGATATCTGCGTCTACAGTCTTGCTTATCTGGCTGTCTGCGATAGGTTCGGGTGCTTTTAAGAAGGAAGGCTCAGCAGCAACGCCGCCGGCAGCTTTTTTTTCATCTTCGGCCATGTGCTTGCGGCCATTGCCACAGCCGGAGAGCAGACCGGCGCTCATTACCCCTGCTGCCGCGAAAACGCCTGTTTTCAGGAAGTTGCGGCGGGACATCCCATTTTGCAAATCTTTACTCATGATAACCCCTCCAAGTTGCTATTAATCTCTATTTATTGTAACGATAAATCCGGTAAAAATCTTTGTAGCATCTTACAATCGTTAACAGAAAATTATAGAGAGTGCAACAAAGAATATTTATCTTGTTTATTGTATGATAATCATAAAGAAAAATTTGAGGGGGAGTTCTTATGGAAAAGCTGAAAGCGTTGTGGGAGTTTTTCAAAAAAAAGCCGCTTTATCTGGCGGCTCTGTTGGTCATTATGTTTGTGGGTGGGAATCTGGCTATGGTAACGGTGGAGAAATTTCCCCATCTGGCCTGTTCGCCCTGTCATGTCATGGCGCCCTATGTAGATGTGTATGACAACAGTGAACTGTTGTCTCATGCTCATGCGCAGGCAAATGTGAACTGTATTGACTGTCATGAAAACGGTATTGAGGATAAAATTCAGGAAACTGTCTGGTATGTGACGGACGATTTTGATGACCCGCCATACAAACGCGCTTTCCCGAATGAAATGTGTACGAAATGCCATAGCGACATTGACGCGATTGTAGCAAAAACGGATTTTGGTGAAGCTAATCCCCACAATTCCCATTTAGGCGATTTGGTATGCTCCGACTGCCATAAGATGCATAATCAATCCCGTGCAAAATGCGCAGACTGCCATAACTTTGAATTCTTGCAGAACCTGCCAGCAGACTGGGATAAAGAAGCAAAGAAAACCAAGTAAGGACTAGTTATTGCTGGGCAGGGAGGTTCTTTAATTCCTGGCGGAGCCAGTCAAGACGCTGTTTTTCCCGAAGGATGGCCTGCTGGAGTATGCAGCGGTGGCCAAAGTGCTGCTGCCGGGCGTCTTCATCGGCAAAAAGCAGCTGCCAGCGTTCTTTCAGGTATTGATATTTTTCTTCATGACGGGCGATTTCTTCTTGAAAGAGCTGGCGCGTCAATGGGTCAGCGGCCGAATCCAACAGGTAAAGCTTCATGGTAAAGTCGTCTCGGGTTGGCACAGGCTGGCTCAGTGGTTCATGCATCCAGGCGGACAGCAGTTGCTGTCCGCTTTTTGTAATCTGATAGAATTTTTTTTCGAGTTTTTTGCCAACCAGCTCTGTGCGGGAACTTATCAGGCCGTCATCTTCCATATGGCGCAGTTCGGGATATATCTGGCTGTGGTTGGAATACCAGAAATCCCCCAATTCCTCTTCAAAGAGCTTTTTGATATCGTAGCCGGCCAGTTCCCGATGCGCCAGCAATCCCAGAATGATATATTTTAATACGTTTTTTTGTGCCATCTCAATCACTTCTCCATTAATTATCTTGTTTTAGTATAGCATAGATAGATAAGTTTAACATGTATTTTATTCTATTTGCACATTGCATTCCTACGGCCTTTATGCTACAATCTTATGTATTGTGGCGATGAACAAGAAGAGTAAATCTCGCAGGTTTTCCAAGAGAGTTTCCGTTGGTGGGAAGGAGACAAAGCCGGAGGTCGAAAGTTCGCTTGGGAGTCCTTCGGAGGAAATGCCGGACGTGTACTTCGCGTTAAGAAGAGGCAAGTGATAAATCAGGGTGGTACCGCGAAATTCAGCCTTCGCCCCTCGTGCACATGTTGTGCGGGGGCGAGGGCTTTTATAGTTTGCTTTTACTAAGGCAGGAGGTAAATAAATGGAAGAAAAGATTTCGGAGCTGAAGGCAGCTGCCGTAGCTGAAGTCAAAGCCGCCGGTGATTTGACGGCACTTAACGATATCCGTGTGAAATATTTGGGCAAGAAGGGTGAGTTTACGGCCATTCTGCGCGGTATGGGCAGTTTGTCCGCCGAGGAACGCCCGAAGGTCGGCAAGATTGTCAATGTTGCCAAGGCAGAGGTGGAAGAAGCCATCAATGCGCAGACTGGTGAACTGAAAGCCAAAGAGCTTTCTGCAAGACTGGCCAGTGAAAAAATTGACGTAACTCTGCCGGGCCGTAGTGTTCCGCAGGGCCATCTGCATCCGCTGACGCTCACGATGCAGCGCATCAAGGATATTTTCGTACATATGGGGTTCAGCGTAGAGGAAGGCCCGGAAATCGAGCGCGATTACTTCAACTTTGAAGCATTGAACCTGCCGAAAGACCATCCGGCCCGCGATATGCAGGATTCCTTCTACATCACGGACGAAATTCTCATGCGTTCCCAGACTTCGCCGGTACAGGCCCGTACGATGCAGTCTAACGAGCCGAACAAGCCGATTCGCATGATTGCCCCGGGCCGCGTTTATCGCCGTGATGAATACGATGCGACGCATTCGCCGATGTTCACGCAGGTGGAAGGCCTTGTTATCGACAAGGGCATCAGCTTTGCTGACCTCAAGGGCACACTTGAACTTTTCCTGCATCAGATTTTCAACGAAAATGTAGGCGTGCGTTTCCGTCCGAGCTTCTTCCCGTTCACGGAACCTTCTGCCGAAGTGGATATCTCCTGTGTGATGTGCCACGGCGAAGGCTGCAAGGTCTGCAAGGGCACGGGCTGGCTCGAAATCCTGGGCGCTGGTATGGTTCATCCCCATGTGTTGGAAATGAGCGGCTACGACCCGAAGGTCGTCAGCGGTTTTGCCTTCGGTCTGGGCGTGGAACGTATCGCCATGCTCTCCTACGGCATTGACGACCTGCGCCTGTTTTACGACAATGACGTGCGTTTCTTGCAGCAGTTCTGATTAGGGAGGTTACAACATGCAGGTTTCCATTAAATGGTTAAACGATTATATAAAGTTCAACGAAACGGCTGAAGAACTGGCCGACAAATACACGATGTCCGGCGTTCCCGTGGAAAATGTTATCCGCGCCGACGAAGGCCTCGATAAAGTGGTAACGGGCCGTATCGAAAAGCTCGAAGCCCATCCGGATTCCGACCATCTGCAGATTTGCCAGATGAATGTCGGTGAGCCGGAACTCATTCAGATTATCACGGGCGCCCAGAATGTAGCCGAGGGGCAGATTGTGCCGGTAGCTATGGTTGGTGCACACCTGCCCAACGGCCTGCACATCAAGAAGGGCAAGCTGCGCGGCCTGCCCTCCAATGGTATGCTGTGCTCCGCTGAAGAGCTCAAGATGGATCTCTCCAAACTGACGGAAGCAGAAAAGAACGGTATTTATATTCTGCCTGCCGATACGCCGGTCGGTGTACCCGCCAAGGATGTACTCGGTCTTGATGATGTCGTACTCGAATTTGAACTGACGGCTAACCGTGCCGACTGTTTCAGCGTTGTCGGCCTCGTGCGTGAAGCTGCTGTACTCACCGGAAATGAGCCGCATTATCCGGAAATCTCCGTCAAAGAGGATGATGAAGCCAAGGCTGCCGATATGATTAAGATTGGCATTGACAGCGAACTTTGTGACCGTTTCGCAGCCCGCGTGATTAAGAACGTCAAGGTCGGCCCCTCGCCGGAATGGATGCAGCAGCGTCTCGAAGGTGCGGGCATCCGCGCCATCAACAATGTGGTCGATGTGACCAACTTCGTCATGGTGGAACTGGGACAGCCCATGCATGCCTATGACTATGATGAAATCGCCGGTCACAGCCTGACGGCACGCCTGGCAAAAGAGGGCGAAAACCTCCATACGCTCGATGACAGCTCCCGCATTGCCAAGGGCACGGAACTGGTTATTGCCGATGCCGAAAAGCCAGCCGGTCTTGCCGGGGTTATGGGCGGCCTCGAATCCGAAGTTACGGAGAAAACGACCACGATTGTACTCGAAGCGGCTTCCTTCAACGGTGCCAGCATCCGCCGCACCTCCCGTGCCTGCGGCCTGCATTCCGAAGCTTCGGGGCGTTTTGAACGCGGTGTGGATGTAACGGCTATTCCCCGCGCACTTGACCGCGCCTGCCAGCTCCTGCAGGAAATGGGTGCCTGCACGGTAACGCAAGGCATGGTGGATGTTTATCCTCAGCAGAAGGAACAGACGGAAATCCACTATACGGCTGAACAGATTAACGCCCGTTTGGGCACGCAGCTCAGTGCTGCCAAGATGATGGAAATTCTCACGAGCCTGGGCTTTGCCGTACAGACGGAAGGCGAAGGCTTTGTAGCGAAGGTTCCGTCCTGGCGCAATGACTGCACCTGTATGGAAGACCTCTCCGAGGAAATTTCCCGCATCTATGGCTTCGACAATATCGCTCCCAGCCTGCCTTGGGGGGCTGTAATGCAGGGCAAACAGAGTCCGCGTCAGGATTTTATCGACAAGATTAAGGAAATCCTTGTGGGGCTGGGCATGACCGAGGAACTTTCGTTCAGCTTCACGAATACCGATTTGCTCGATAAGATGCTGGTGCCGGCTGACAGCGAACTGCGCAAGGCTGTGCCCATCATGAACCCGCTGACGGATGATTATCCGCTTGTGCGCACGAGCCTTTTAACCAGCATTATGGAAAACGCTGTACGCAATTTCTCCCGCAAGAATATGGATTTGCGTCTCTTTGATGTGGCACCGGTATTCTTCCCGAAACAGCTGCCGGTTACGGAACAGCCCGAAGAAGTCGTAAAACTCGTCGGTCTCATGACCGGCCGCCGCAATACTGTGGGCTGGAATCAGACGAATGACATGATTGACTTCTACGACATGAAGGGCCTTGTGGAAGAACTGCTCGCCAGCCTCTCCATTTCCAAGTACACCGTAGAAGCCGGTGAACACTTCGCCCTGCATCCGGGCAAGACCGCGCTCTTTAAGAAGGGCCGCGAGGTGATTGCCACTATCGGCGAACTGCACCCGCAGGCTGCGGAAAACTTTGGCATCAAACAGAAGGTTTATCTCTTCGAGATGGATGTGGAAGTGCTCATGAAGTACACGGCTAAGAACTTCCACTTCGACAGCCTGCCCAAGTTCCCGGCAACTTCCCGTGATTTGGCGATTGTTGTGGATTCTGATGCCGAAGCCGGCAAGATTGAACAGGTCATCACCAAGAATGGAGGCAAGCACTTCAAGTCCGTAACGCTCTTTGATGTGTACACCGGTGAACATGTTGCCAAAGGCAAAAAGAGTCTGGCCTTTAATCTGCAGTTCCAGTCCAAGGACAAGACCCTGACCGATGAGGAAGCCGATACGGCCTTTAATAACATCCTCAAGGCTGTAGAAAAACAGTTCGGTGCCGAATTGCGTGCCTAAGCAGGTGATAATATGGCAGAAGAAAAAAACAACCGTCCCGCTGAACGGGTAGTGGTGGAGATTTACGGCAACAGCTATCCACTGAAAACCGATGACCCGCAGACCATGAAAAAGCTGGCAGCTGCTGTGGATAAAAAGATGAAAGCTATGTCACGTTCCGTGCGCAGTTTTGATGACCGTAAAATTGCCGTGCTGACGGCTCTGCAGATTGCCGAAGAATATTACCAGCTGAAAAAGGACTATGATGAACTCATAGACCTTTTGGACGAGAAATAAAACAGCAGAATATTTTGCAGGAATTTTTTCCCGCTTGACGAATATACCCCATAAAAGCAGTAAACAGCTTTTATGGGGTATATTTTATGAAAGAGGAGTGGATTGACCATGGGATTTATGAATAATCTGCGTGTGGCCTATAAGATGCTTATTTTAGCGGTTTTTGCATTGGTAGGCATGCTGATAATTGGCTATTCCGGTTATTCGGCGATCAAAAAAGCACAGGCCGATATGGAAACAATGTACACGAGGTCAGTTAAGTCGTTGGGGTATCTGAGTGATATGCGCTATGGTACACGGTACGCACAGGCCATGATGATTATAGCCACAACTGCCGCTGATGATCAGGCACGCTTGCAGTCCTTGCAGAAAAAATACAGTGATGGCATAAGTTTTGTGGAAAATGGCATCAAGGAATATGAAGTCGTACCCGGAAAAACGCCTGAATTACAGCAGGAACTGGAGGCTTATAAAGCCGGCTGGCTCACACTGCATAAGAATCTGGATGATGTTATGGCTATGTGCCAGCGAGGGCAAGCGGAAGAAGGCCGGAACCTCTACAATCGGGTTGGTTCACATCTTTTAGAGGAAATGGGCAAACATATGAATAAGATGACAGAACTGGAAAATGCCCATGCAGAAGCCCTCAATGCGGAAAATGATGCGGATACGGAAGCGACTGTCCGCAATATGATTATCCAGCTTTTGGCAGGCTTAATCATTATGATAGCTGTAGCACTTTGGATTACCAGAGAAGTTACCGGCCCGGTTCAGGCGATGATGCGTTCTCTGGAAAGATTGCGTGGCGGTGATTTCAGCGACCATCCCCGCACCATTATGCGTGGTGATGAATTTGGGGAAATGGCCGATAAGGTAGCAGAAGTCCGCATGACCCTAAATGGTCTGATGCGCAATACCAGTTCTACGGCCCAGCAGCTGGCGGCTTCGTCAGAGGAGCTTACGGCCAGCTCCCATCAGTCGGCACAGGCTTCGGAGCAGGTTGCACAGTCTGTGACCAATGCGGCAGGTGCTGTAGCCGAGCAGCAGCAGGATGTGGCTGATGCTATGGAATCCATTGAAAGCGCTGTTCTGTCTATTGAGCGTTTGGGTAAGACTGCCGACAAGGTTTCGGAACATGCCAATACCAGCAACAAAGCAGCCGTAGAGGGCAATGAAGCAGTCAAACAGGCGGTATCTCAGATCAACAGCGTAGCCCAGATTGTCAATTCTTCTGCGGAAACCGTGGATAAGCTGGGGCAGAGCTCACAGGAAATCGGTCAGATTGTGGAAACCATTTCCTCAATTGCCGAACAGACGAATCTGCTGGCCTTAAATGCCGCCATTGAAGCAGCTCGTGCCGGTGAACATGGACGGGGCTTTGCAGTAGTTGCAGATGAAGTAAGAAAACTGGCAGAGGCTTCGCAGGAAGCAGCACAGCAGATTACGGGGTTAATCAGCGGGATTCAGAAGGAAACCAATGAGGCAGTAACCTCCATGCAAAAAGGCAGTGCTGCGGTTAAGGAAGGAACGGCTTCCGTTGAGCAGCTTAAAGAAACCTTTGACAGCATTTATACCGCAGCGCAGGGCGTAGCTCAGCAGGCAGTAGAAATGACCAAGGAAATTCATGCTGTAGCACAGGACACCCAGATTATCAAGGACAAGTCCGGCGGTATTTTGCAAAAAGGCGGTATGGTGGCCTCGGAAATGGAAAGCGTTTCGGCAGCTTCGGAAGAACAGTCTGCCAGCGCTTCGGAAATTGCCGATGCCAGCACGGCTCTCGCCGACTTGGCACAAGGTTTGCAGAATTCCCTGCATAAATTTAAGTTCTAAAATTATATTGGCATATAAAAAGAGGGAAGAACGCTTTGAGTCTTCCCTTTTTGGCATTTTACTTAAATATGCAGTTGGTTTTTGATTCGTTCTACTGCCCGAACGGTGTTTTCCCGGTTGCCGAAAGCGGTAAGACGGAAATAACCTTCGCCGCAGGGGCCAAAACCGGCGCCGGGGGTGCCAACGATATGGACTTCCGTGAGAAGCTTATCAAAGAAGTCCCAGGAAGGCATATCGTTTGGTGTCTGCAGCCAGATATAGGGGGCGTTAACACCGCCATAGGCCTTGATGCCTGCCGCCTGCAGTCCTTCGCGGATAATACGGGCGTTTTCCATATAATAGGCAATGGTTTCTCTGACCTGTTTTTGACCTTCTTCCGTGTAGATAGCAGCTGCACCGCGCTGCACGATATAGGCTGTGCCGTTGAACTTGGTGGTGTGACGGCGGTTCCAGAGCTTGTTGAACTCGACGAGGCTGCCATCTGCGGCGTGTCCTTTGACCGTTTTGGGGATAATGGTGTAACCGCAGCGGGTTCCCGTAAAGCCGGCTGTCTTGGAGAAGGAACGGAACTCGATAGCCACATCTTTTGCCCCTTCGATTTCATAGATGGAGCGGGGAACATCATCTTCGGTGATATAGGCGGCATAAGCAGCGTCAAAGAGAATAACCGCTTCATTTTCGCGGACATAGTCAACCCATTTTTTCAGCTCCGTGCGGGAAAGCGTGGTGCCTGTGGGGTTGTTGGGGCAACAGAGATAAATCATATCTACCCGCTTTGGGGGAAGTGCCGGAGCAAAATCATTGCTGGCATCACAGGGAAGATAAGTAACTCCCTCAAAATGCCCATCGGGATTAATCGTTCCTGTGCGGCCAGCCATAACATTGGTATCAAGATATACAGGATAAACCGGGTCGGTAATGGCTACATGGTTGTCTGTGCCGAAGATTTCCTGAATGTTGCCGCAGTCGCTTTTTGAACCATCGCTGATGAAAATTTCATCGCTGGCAATGTCAATGCCACGGGCTTTGTAATTGTGCTCGATAATGGCATCTGTAAGGAAACTGTAGCCCTGTTCCGGGCCGTAACCGCGGAATGTGTCTGCGCTGGCCAGTTCATCGACGGCTTTATGCATGGCCTCAATACAGGCTGGGGGCAGGGGCTGGGTTACATCGCCAATGCCCAGACGGATGATGTCGGCATCCGGGTTAGCTTCTTTAAAAGCTGCTACTCGGCGGGCGATTTCGGCAAACAGATAGCTGCCAGGGAGTTTCAGGTAATTGTCATTGATTGTAGCCATATAAACCTCCAATAGAATTATTCTCAATATAATTTTTAGGTATATTATACCATGTTTCTATAACAAATCAATAGGAGAATAAAAGAAAAGATGACTGCGCACAGCGAAGCGCAGTCATCTTTGACTTAGCGATATTCAGGTGGTAAATATCTTAGGCACGTTTGTATGCCGTAACCTTCTGGTAATGTTTCTGGAAGAATTCTTCCGCAACCTGCGGGAACAGAGCATAGGAGAGAACATCTTCTTCAGAAGGATTGAGGAAGCCTTTTTCCTTGAGTTCTGCTTCAAATTCAGCGAAGGTTTTCGCTTTGGCATCTTCCACGGAGCAATCCTCGATAATGTCTTCGGGAGCAATGCCCAAAGTCTTGGTGAGGAAGTCACGGTCAATGGCTACCGGCGTACGGCCAAACTTGCCGCGAGCCAAATCCTTGAATTCTTTCGGTACCATCTTGTAACGCTCACCGCTCATGACATTGAAGGTTGCCATGGTGCCCACAATCTGGGAAGACGGCGTAACGAGAGGAGGATAGCCAAGGTCTTTGCGGACACGGGGCATTTCGTCCAAGAGATCCTGATATTTGTCTTCCATGCCGGCTTCTTTAAGCTGGTTGGCCAGATTGGAGAGCATGCCGCCTGGAATCTGGAAGTCGAGCACGTTGGGGTTGATATCGAAATAACCTTTGAGGTTGAATTCGTTGATAACACGTTTTTTGACTTCGAGGAAGTGTTTGGAAATCGGCGTGAGTTTCTGTACATCGATACCCGTGTCATATTCCGTACCTTCAAGCGCACGCACCATGGTTTCCGTGCAAGGCTGGGAAGTGTCAGAGGAGAAGGGAGCCAGTGCCGTATCAATGATGTCAACGCCGGCTTCAATGGCTTTAAGATAAGTAGCATGACCAAAACCGGAGGTGCAATGGGTATGTAGTTCCACAGGAATGTCCAGAGCAGCTTTGAGCTTCTTAACCAGATCTTCTGCCACATACGGTTTCAGAAGGCCGGACATATCCTTGATGCAGACGGAATGGCAGCCCATATCCTGCAGCTCTTTTGCCAGTTCCACGAATTTTTCATTGGTATGCACCGGGCTGATGGTGTAAACGAGACACCCCTGTACTTCCGGCTTTTCCGGGCAGGCGAGAGCCGCTTCGATGGCAACTTTCAGATTGCGCACATCATTGAGGGCATCAAAGATACGGAATACGCCAACGCCATGAGCTGAAGCATGACGGACGAATTTTTCTACAACGTCATTGGAGTAGTGGTTATAGCCAAGAAGATTCTGACCACGAAGCAGCATCTGAATCGGTGTTTTTAGGTTGGCCTTCAAGGTGTCCAGACGTTCCCAGGGGTCCTCGCCTAAGAAACGCAGACAGGTATCGAAGGTAGCACCGCCCCAAGCTTCCAAAGCTTTATAGCCTACAGAATCCAATGCCTTTAGCTGCGGAAGCATATCCTCGATGCGCATACGCGTGGCACACAAAGACTGATGACCGTCACGCAGAACGGTTTCCATGATTTTGACAGGTTTCTTTGCCATAACTAACACTCTCCTCTAAGTTATTAACGCATAAATAAGACTTATACGCTTGAATTCGTGGCCAGCTGAAAAAACGAAATACAAAAGCCTTATTACACGGCATAAATACTAGGTTTTTGGAGCAGAACAAGAATTAACATCACAAACTTAGTATAGGTGCTAATTATGGCTTTGTCAATGTAAAATGTGATTTTTTTCCCATACTATAACTAATTGGAATAATAGATGGAGATTATTGTAAAATGTATACAATTTAGGCATGATAGGGAAGGCGGTTTCCACGCAGAAAGTTTTTTTTATGAACTTATTGGTTTTTCCTTCATACATTGGTATAATTGATTGTGTGGTTTTTAAGTTACTTTGTGTTGACACATTGTTCTATGTTTACACAATGTGCAGGTGAATTTTGAATTATAAGGAGAAATGTGTAAATGAAACTTGTAGTAACCGTCGTAGGCAAAGACCGTGTAGGCATTATTGCCATGGTCAGCCAGATTCTTGCCGAGAACAATGTCAACATTTTGTCTATTAATCAGAATATCCTGGATGGCTATTTCAATATGATTCTGATTGCGGAAATCAGCAGCAGTAAGATTAAGCTGGTGGACTTGCAGAAGAAACTCAGGGAAAGCGGTCAGGAAATCAATGTGGATATCAAGGCACAGCATGCAGATATCTTCAACGTCATGCATAACATCTGATAGAACCTTAGTTTAGGAGGATATATTCTTGATTAGTATAGACGATATCATTGAAACAAATGAGATGATTACCGAGAACAAATTGGATGTGCGTACTATTACCATGGGAATTTCCCTGCGGGATTGTGCTCATCCGAATATGGAACAGTTCTGCCGCAATGTATACGATAAGATTACGAAGTCAGCAGAATTCCTCGTGAAGACCGGTGAGGATATCGAAGCGGAATATGGCATCCCCATCATTCATAAGCGCGTGTCGGTAACGCCTATTGCTATTGCTGCGGATGCCTGCAAGACGGATACCTATGTGCCGGTAGCCGAGGCTATGGACCGGGCTGCCAAGGAAATCGGTGTGAACTTTATCGGCGGTTTCTCTGCTCTGGTGGAAAAGGGCTTTACCAACGGCGACCGCATTTTGATTAACTCCATTCCGCAGGCATTGGCAATGACTGATGTGGTATGTTCCTCTGTAAATCTTGGCTCGACCAAGACCGGTATCAATATGGATTGTGTTCGTGAGATGGGCGAGGTCATCAAGCGTACCGCTGAACTGACCCGTGATAATGATGCGCTGGGCTGTGCCAAGCTGGTTGTATTCTGTAATGCTCCCGGAGATAATCCCTTTATGGCGGGTGCGTTCCACGGTGTCAGCGAAGCGGATAAGGTGGTCAGCGTAGGTGTCAGCGGCCCAGGGGTAGTAAAGCATGCGCTGGAAGCCAAGAAAGGCGCTGATTTTACCGAAGTGGCTGAAACCATCAAAAAGACGGCCTTTAAGATTACCCGCGTGGGTCAGCTGGTGGCCCGCGAAGCATCCAAGCGTCTGGGCGTGCCCTTCGGCATCATCGACCTGTCTCTGGCACCGACTCCGGCGGTAGGCGACAGCGTAGCCCGTATTATTGAAGAAATGGGCATTGAAAGCTGCGGTGCTCCGGGGACAACAGCGGCTTTAGCTCTGCTTAACGATGCCGTGAAAAAGGGCGGCCTGATGGCTTCTTCCCATGTGGGCGGTCTTTCTGGTGCCTTTATCCCCGTAAGTGAGGATGAGGGCATGATCAACGCCATCAAGACCGGCAGCCTGTCCTTGGAAAAACTGGAAGCCATGACCTGTGTCTGCTCGGTAGGTCTGGATATGATTGCCATTGAAGGCGATACGAGCGCAGCGACGATTTCCGGTATTATTGCCGACGAGGCGGCCATTGGTATGATTAACAACAAGACCACGGCTGTGCGTGTCATTCCGGTTCCGGGCAAGAAAGTGGGCGATATGGTGGAATTTGGCGGCCTTTTGGGTTACTGTCCCATTGTGCCGGTACGCAACCAGTACAGCTCTGCGGCCTTTATTGCCCGCGGCGGCCGGATTCCGGCACCGATTCGGAGCTTGACGAACTAACTGAAAATATGAAGAGGCTATGCAAATAGCCTCTTTGTCATAGGAGAGCATTATGCGTGTTACGAAAAAAATTAAGGAAGAACAGATACGCATTTTAGGGGAAGTCTATAAAGATACAAAACCAGCCTTGGTATTTCGCAACCCCTTTGAACTGCTTATGGCGGTAATTCTGTCGGCACAATGTACGGATAAGAGGGTTAATGTCACAACAGCCCGCCTGTTTCAGAAGGCGGCGACACCAGAGGCAATTTTGTCTCTGGGGCTTGTGGCCTTGGAAGAAGAAATACGGGATTGCGGACTGTTTCGCAATAAAGCCAAAAACATCATGGCGACCTGTCAGATTCTCTGTGAGCAGTATGGCGGGGAAGTTCCGGCAGATTTTGCTAAATTGCAGGAGCTGCCCGGTGTAGGGCGTAAAACAGCCAATGTAGTTATGAGCGTGGGCTTTAATGTACCGGCTATTGCCGTGGATACCCATGTATTTCGTGTCAGCAATCGTTTAAAACTGTCAGAGGGGGATACGCCGCTGGCTGTAGAACAGGGACTGATGAAGGTTATCCCTAAGGATAAATGGTCAGCGGCGCATCACTGGCTAATCTGGCATGGACGGAATGTCTGCAAGGCGCGCAAGCCCCTGTGTGATAGATGCCCCTTAGTAAATGTATGTCCAGCAGCAACGGATTTGAAGCCTTCTCTTTGAGGGGGCACACCAATCATAAAAGTGAGATGAGAGCATGATTTATCGGAAGGCAACTTTTGCGGATGTTGAAGCAATATATGAACTGGTAGCAGATTATGCAAAACAGGGGGTAATGTTGGCACGTTCCCGCAATACATTGTATGAGACTTTGCGGGATATGGTGGTAGCTATAGATGATGATGGAAAACTGGCCGGAGTCGGTGGACTCCATGTAATTTGGGACAGGCTGGCAGAGGTGCGTACCATGGCTGTATCGCCAGACAAGCGTCGTCATGGCATTGGTGCGGAAATAGTCAGGCATTTGCTGAAAGACGGCGAACAACTGGGAATTGAAAAGTATTTTACCCTGACCTATCAGCCGGAGTTTTTTAAGTCGCTGGGATTTGTGGTCATCAATAAGGAAGAGCTGCCACATAAAGTTTGGAAGGAATGTATCGACTGCCCCAAATTCCCCAACTGTGATGAAATCGCCATGGTAAAAGTTTGAATTTGAGTATTGTTATGTTATTATGGAGGAATGAACATGATTATCGTAATGAGCCCTAGTGCTACAAAAGAAAATTTAGAAAAAGTCATAAAAAAAGTAGAGTTGGCAGGTTTAAGGACACACATTTCGGAAGGCGAAGAAGTCACTATCGTAGGCGTAATCGGCGATAAAAAGAAAATCGCGAACCTCGAAATGAACATGATGGAGGGCGTGGAAAAGACCGTCCGCATCACCGAAAAATATAAATTGGTCAGCCGTAATTTTCACCCGGAAGATACCATCGTGGATGTGGGCGGCGTGAAAGTCGGCGGCAGGCAGATTGTGGTTATGGCAGGCCCCTGCTCGGTGGAAAGCCTGGAACAGCTCAGAGAAGCAGCCAAGGCTGTCAAGGCCGGCGGTGCGCAATTCCTGCGCGGCGGTGCCTTTAAGCCCCGTACCAGTCCCTATGATTTTCAGGGCCTCGCAGAGGACGGTCTCAAGATGCTGCGTCAGGTAGCGGATGAAGAAGGCCTCAAAGTCGTTACGGAAATCGTGGACAAAGACGATTTGGAACTGGTGGGTAAATATGCAGACCTTTATCAGGTCGGCGCCCGTAACATGCAGAACTTCCAGCTTTTGAAGGCTTTGGGCAAGGCCAATAAGCCTGTCATGCTCAAGCGCGGACTGTCGGCTACCATCAGCGAATGGCTCAATGCTGCCGAGTACATTATGGCGGGCGGCAATGAGCAGGTCATTCTCTGCGAACGCGGTATCCGCACCTATGAAACCTTTACGCGCAATACCCTTGACCTCAGCGCGGTGGCGGCGGTGAAAGAGCTTTCGCATTTGCCTATTATCGTTGACCCGAGTCATGGTACGGGCCGCTGGCAGATGGTAAAGCCCATGGCCAGAGCAGCTGTGGCTGCCGGTTGTGACGGGCTGATTATCGAAGTGCATCCCCATCCGGAAGTCGCGCTTTCCGATGGTGACCAGAGTCTGACACCGAAGAATTTCGACCTGTTGATGAGTGAACTCGGCAGAATTGCGGAAGTGATGGAGCGCACGGTGTAATATGGAACAGGAGAAATTAACGCTGGCCATAATCGGTGTAGGCCTTATCGGCGGTTCCCTAGGGCTTTGTCTAAAGGATAAGCTCGGGGATGATATCTACATCACCGGCTTATGCCGTACACAGTCATCCATGGATAAAGCCATGGAACTGGGTGCGGTGGATTTTGCCACAAACGATATACAGGCTGTGGTAGGAAATGCCGATATCGTCTTTTTAAGCCCGCCGGTACTGCAGATTGTTCCCATGGTGGAAAAGATTTTGCCCTATCTAAAGAAAGGTGCAATCATTACTGACGCAGGCAGTACCAAGCAATATATCTGGGAGCATCTGCAAAAGATTCTGCCGCCGGATATCTATTATATTGCCGGGCATCCTATGACCGGACGGGAAAAAAGCGGTGTGACGGCGGCGAAAAAAGACTTGTTTGTCGGCAAGGCATATGTAATCGTAGAAGATACAGGAGCACCGCAGGCGGCACACGACAAACTGATGCGCGTGCTGCGTCATACCGGAGCAAACTTTACCACACTGGACATTGCCAAGCATGACCGTTGTGCTTCCGTTATCAGTCATGTACCCCATGTGGCGGCAGCGGCTCTTGTGACGCTCCTCAACCAGTCCGGCGGGGATATGGAATCCTGCATCAAGCTTATCGGCGGCGGATTCAAGGACACCACCCGTATCGCTTCGTCCAATGCAGATATGTGGGCAGATATCTGCATGACTAACGGCAAGGCGATTGCCGCTAATCTCAAAACCTTGCAGGACGTTATTGGCAGGGTCATTACGGCCTGCGAAAATCAGGACAGGCAGGCAATTTATGATTACTTCGCCGCCAGCAAGCAGCGTCGTGATGCTTTGCTGGAAAATGCATCGCACAAATTTGACCCCAATTAAGTCGTTGAACATTCAGCTGTATAGCTGATGATGTTTGAGGGCAAAGTATTGTATTTTATACAAAATTATGATAGAATGTGCAAATGTTGAATGATGTGAATTTCTTATATAAAAAGAGACGTATAGGGGTTATTGCGTTTGATTTTTATGGGGTGTTGATTCTTGTTATGGAGTACTTCGAGAGGGTAAAAAAGTTAAGTAATGCCTGGGAACCGGAACTTTGCCGCCATTCTGTGGACAGGGGAGAACGGGTCTGTATGGATATTTATCATACAGGCTCATTGGCACCGGAAAGGCATAAAATGACCATGGAACGAGCAACGGATTACATCAGCGGCATGGCTGCAGTTATGGATATCAAGAGTATGCTCAGGGATATTGATCATATTACCATTCGCAGTGCGAGGGATAGCCGGATTATCTATCGTCTGACTACGCGGTTTGGTTATGCAGAGGAAGAATTCAAAGCAGTTTAAAAATAAGCCTTTCCATTGTGAAGGGCTTTTTCTTATGCAGGAATCCTTTACATTAGAACGAATATATAGCACAGAATGATTATTGGATGTGATTTTTTGCAACTGATGGACGGAATACAATATGTGAAAGGCGTGGGGCCGAAGAAAAAGGCGGAACTCAATCGGCTGGGCCTGTTTACCGTTTATGATTTAATAACGTATTTTCCCCGCACCTATGAAGACCAAAGCGTGCTCACGAAGATTTCGGAGTTGCAGGCCGGAGAAAAGGCCACAGTGGCAGGCACGATTATGAATGTGTCTGAGCGTCAGGGCGGACGGCGTGGTATGAGTATTCTCATGGCATTGGTGGGGGATGGCACGGGAATACTGCAGGTGACCTGGTTTAATCAGAAGTATCTGAAAAGCAAATTGAAAGTGGGCAAAAAAGTTTTTGTCACCGGAAAAGCCGCTTATGCTTATGGAGGGCGGGGGCAGTTTGCCATGAGCCAGCTGACGAGTTTTCAGATACTGGAGGAAGACGATACGCCGGAGCATATGACAGGCATTATGCCGGTTTACCCGGCTACGGAAAAGCTGAACCAGAAGTTTTTTCGCAAGTTGTTGCAGGACTTGCTGACTGAGGAATTAAATATCAGCGAACTGATTCCCAAGAGTGTGGCAGAACGGTATCAATTATGGCCGCGCCGAAAGGCCTTGCAGGCGATACACTTTCCTAAAGATTTTGCAGAACTGAAGGGAGCGCGTAATCAGCTGGCCTTTGAGGAACTTTACTTGATTCAATGTGGCTTGCTTTTGCTGAAACGGCAGGCACGGGAACATAGCAAAGGTATCCGGCATCTCATGAGCAGCGAATTGGTGGCAAGACTGGAAAAATCGCTGTCCTTTGCCCTGACTGATGACCAGCAGCGCACCTGGCAGGAAATCCAGCGGGATATGGAAAGCTCGCTGCCCATGCGGCGGCTGGTACAGGGTGATGTAGGCTCCGGCAAAACGGTTATTGCTATGCTGGCTTTGGTCAAGACGGTAGAAAATGGCTATCAGGGAGCGCTTATGGCGCCTACGGAAATTCTGGCCAGCCAGCATTATGAGGGCTTTTGCAGGCAATTGGAACCATTGGGACTTCGGATAGGCTTTCTTTCCGGACGGCTGACGAAAAAGAAGCGGGAGGACATGTACGCGCAGATAGCTGGTCATCAAGTGGATATCGTAATTGGTACCCATGCCTTGATTCAGGAAGGCGTGGAGTTTGCAAAAATTGGTCTGGTGGTGACCGATGAACAGCATCGGTTTGGCATTGCCCAACGGGCGGAACTGGAAAAGAAGGGCAGCCTTATGCCGGATGTTCTGGTTATGACGGCTACGCCGATTCCCCGAACAATGACGTTAACGGTTTATGGCGATTTGGATGTATCCCTTATCCGGCAGCTGCCGCCGGGACGCCAGCCTATCCGCACCTTTGTGCGCAAGCCGGACAGGCGGGATTTGATCTATGATTACGTTCATCAGCAATTAGCTGCGGGGCGTCAGGCTTATGTGGTATGCCCGCTGATTGAGATGAATGAGGAAAGCGATTTGCCCTCGGCAGAGGAAGTTTATGATGAGCTGCGTTACGGCATTTTCCGGGATATGCCCTGCGGTCTTGTTCATGGACGGATGAAGGTTGCGGAAAAGGAACAGGTGATGCAGGATTTTTACGATAACAGGATAAAGCTTTTGGTGTCCACTACAGTTATTGAGGTGGGCGTAAATGTGCCCAATGCCAGCATCATGGTTGTGGAGAACGCAGAACGTTTCGGCCTGGCACAGCTGCATCAGCTGCGCGGGCGCATTGGCCGGGGGCAGTACAAGTCTTACTGTATACTGGTATCGCAAATGAAGACGGAGAATGCCAGAGAAAGACTCAAAATCATGGCGGAGACCAGTGATGGCTTCAAGCTGGCAGAGGAGGATTTGCGGCTGCGGGGGCCTGGGCAGTTCTTTGGCTCTATGCAGCATGGTCTGCCGGATTTGAAAGTAGCTGATGTGTTAAATGATATGGACATTTTGCTAAAAGCCCGTCAGGCTGCGCAGGAAACGGTGGCTAATCGAGAGGAACGAAGGGATGTACTGCCAATTTTGGCTTTGCAGTACAAGGAGCAGTTTGAAAATATTACCGATATCTAATGTGTTTATGTCGAGAACATCTTGACATAACCCATAGACATAGTATACAATATTTCTAGCTTTGAACAGCATAGGAGGCGTGTGTTTTGGTAACAGTATTAGTGAATGGTGCGTGCGGCCGCATGGGCCGGGCTGTGTTGAAAGCCGTTCAGGAAGCAGAGGATTTGCAGCTGGCAGGCGCTGTGGATATTGCAGGTGGGGCTGACTGCGGCGAACTGGCCGGATTATCCCCTAATGGGGTGCTGGTGGAGACGGATTTGCAGGCGGCACTCACGCGGATTAAGCCGGAGGTTATGATTGACTTTACCCGTCCGGATGTGGTCTTTGACAATGTAATGACGGCACTGAAGGCAAAGGTATCTCCGGTGGTGGGAACTACCGGTCTCAGCGATGAGCAGAAGGCAGAAATCAAAAAGCTCTCTGAAGAAATGGATACCCCGGCTTTTATTGCGCCGAATTTTGCTATTGGTGCGGTACTCATGATGGTTATGGCCAAGCAGGCGGCGAAATATATGCCGGATGTCGAAATCATTGAACTTCACCACGACAAGAAGCTGGATGCTCCTTCGGGCACAGCAGTACAGACGGCGGCTATGATTGCCGAAGTCCGCGCAAAGCATAAACAGGGACATCCCGAAGAAAAGGAAAAACTTGCCGGTGCCCGTGGAGCCGAATATGAAGGCATGCATATCCATAGTGTGCGTCTGCCCGGCTATGTAGCGCATCAGGAAGTGATCTTTGGCGGTTTGGGGCAGACTCTGACCATTCGTCATGATTCGCTGAATCGCGAGTCTTTTATGCCCGGTGTAGTGCTGGCAGCACAGAAGGTGCGCAGCCTCAAGGGTCTGACGGTTGGCTTGGATAAACTCTTAGAGTTTTAAGGCATATAAGCTTTAATGGCTTTTACAAGCGAAAGGAATGAATATCGATGAAAAAGTATAATGTGGCAATTCTGGGCGCAACGGGCGCTGTAGGTCAGGAATTCTTAAATCTCATTGAGGAACGCAATTTCCCTTTTGCTGACCTCAAGATGCTGGCATCCAAACGCAGTGCGGGCAAAAAAATCCAGTTTATGGGAAAAGAGTATACCGTTGAGGAAGCTACGGTTGATTCCTTTAAGGATGTGGATATCGCCCTGTTTGCTGGCGGCGGTGCCAGTAAGGAATTTGCTCCTGCTGCTGTAAAAGCCGGTGCGGTGGTTATTGATAACTCCAGTACCTTCCGTATGGACCCGGAAGTTCCTTTGGTTGTGCCTGAGGTCAATCCGGAAGCGATTGCCCAACACAAGGGGATTATTGCCAATCCAAACTGCTCGACCATCATCATGGTTATGGCCTTGAAGCCGCTTTATGATATTGCCAAGATTAAACGTGTGGTGGTATCCACATATCAGGCTGTTTCCGGCGGCGGCAAGGAAGCTATGGCAGAACTTGAACAGCAGGTTGCGGATATCGTAGCAGGTAAGCCCGTTACGGCGAACATTCTGCCCGGTGCAGCCCTCAAGAAGCATTATCAGATTGCCTTCAACCTGTTGCCGCAGATTGATGTCTTCAAGGAAAACCTCTATACAAAAGAGGAAATGAAGATGATTGACGAGACAAAGAAAATCATGAGCGACAACGATATGCGCATCACGGCCACGACCATTCGCGTGCCGGTATACCGCAGCCATGCCGAGTCCGTCAATGTGGAATTCGAGGATGAAGTAAGCCTAGAAGCTGCCCGTAAGGCTCTCGAAGCATTCCCCGGTGTAGAGGTGGTGGATAACCCGGATGAACAGCTCTATCCGCAGCCGCTCGAAACCTCCGGCAAGAACGATGTAGCTGTAGGCCGCCTGCGTAAGGACTATTCCATCGACCATGGTCTTAATATGTGGGTTTGCGGCGACCAGATTCGCAAAGGTGCCGCGCTCAATGCCCTGCAGATTGCCGAATACATGATTGCACACGATATGTTCTGATAAAAATTTCACAAATATGGCCAGCCGCCGTCAAGTCTTACTTGACGGCGGTTTCTTTTCGTGCTAACATAAGTCGTGGGGTATAATTGATACATAGTAGTACGATAATCTATGATTATAATTCATGATAATGATAACCTCATGTTATCATTGGCAAAATAAAGTGTAATCATAGCTGTTGTTTATGAATAAGAATTGCCCCGCGTTAATAAAATCTGTTGCCGGAATCGAAGAAAGGAACTGGCAAGAAATAAGTTGGACATATTGCGCAGAATAAATTCATATATACAAGGCGGAGGAGGAAGACGTAGCGGTGCTACGCCGACCGACGACAACGCAGTATAGGTGAATTTAGGCAAGCAGGATGTCCGGGTTATTTCTGAACAGTTCCGCTGGTCGGCACTGATGAGGGAGGATTTTCCATGATTGATATTCTCGACCGCGTGCGCAACAAAGAGTTGCAGAGCAAGATTGTCACGGCGGAAGAAGCAGCAGCTTTTTTCAAAGAAGGCATGAATGTTGCCACCAGTGGTTTTACTGCTTCGGCCTATCCGAAGGCTATTCCACTGGCACTGGCTGAACGGATGAAGAAAGAGCCGTTCACCATTAACCTCTGGACAGGTGCTTCTACCGGCCCCGAGCTGGATGAGGCACTAGCCAAAGTCCACGGCATCAAGAAGCGTTTGCCTTATCAGACCGATAAGGATTTACGCAATGAAATCAACGACGGTTCCGTAGATTATTTGGATCTGCATCTTTCTGAATCAGCCCAGCTCAGCCGTTGCGGCTATCTTGGCAAAGTGGATGTAGCCGTTGTTGAAGCCTGTGCCATTACGGAGGAAGGCAACATCATCCCGACGACTTCGCTGGGTAATGCCGCTTCCTATGTGCAGAGCGCGGATACGGTTATCGTGGAAGTCAATACTTCACAGCCACTCGAACTTGAGGGTATGCATGATGTTTATACCCCGATGGATCCGCCAAATCGTTTGCCGATTCCGATTGTGAAGGCTACGGATCGTGTGGGAACTCCTTATATTCCTTGCACGCCGGACAAGATTAAATACATCGTTCCTTGCGACATCCCCGACCATACGCGCCCGCTCAAGGCCATTGACGAGGATTCACGCAAGATGAGCCAGTTCACGCTGGACTTCCTCAAGAAGGAAGTGGAAGCCGGCCGCATGCCGAAGAACCTGCTGCCGTTGCAGTCTGGTGTAGGTAATGTAGCCAATGCTGTAATGGCAGGTTTCGTTGATTCTGACCTCAAGGATTTGACGGTTTACACCGAAGTTATTCAGGACGGTATGCTCGACCTTATCGATGCCGGCAAACTTCTGATTGCTTCCGGTACGGCTTTCAGCCCGTCTCCAGAGGGTATGGCCCGCTTCTATAAGGATGTTGCCAAGTATAAGAAATACCTGTTGCTGCGTCCGGAAGAGATTTCCAACAGCCCGGAAGTGGTGCACCGCCTTGGTGTTATCGCCATGAATACGGCTATCGAAGTGGACATCTACGGCAACGTAAACTCCACCCATATCACGGGGACCAAGATGATGAATGGTATCGGCGGCAGCGGTGACTTTGCCCGCAACGCGTACCTGACCATTTTCTATACGCCGTCTGTTGCCAAAGACGGCAAGATTTCCGCTATTGTGCCCATGTGCTCGCATATCGACCACACGGAACACGATGTGGATATCATCATTACGGAGCAGGGTATTGCAGACCTTCGTGGCAAAGCTCCTCGTGAGCGCGCGCTCGAAATCATCAATAACTGCGCCCATCCGGACTATCGTCCGATTCTGCTGGATTACTTCAAACGAGCAACTGAAGCAACCCATCATGCGAACAC
>DJYL01000114.1:26237-29297 GCA_002448495.1 Pseudoselenomonas ruminantium
AAATAAGGTAGACTATAAAAGATAAAAATAGAACTGTATGAATTGAATAGGAGGCAAATCCTAATGAGCACGGAAAAAATCCAGGCTGAGCTTGCAAAATACGAAGCCAGCGTAGAAAAAGCAGTAGCACGTTTCCCGGAACGCCCACATCTTCCTGAGCAGCGCCTTTATACGCCGCTCGATATCAAGGGCGATGATTATGCGGATGAAATCAGCTTCCCGGGCGTTTATCCCTTCACCCGTGGCGTACAGCCCACGATGTACCGTGGCCGTTTCTGGACCATGCGTATGTATGCCGGCTTCTCCACGGCGGAAGAATCCAACAAGCGTTACCGCATGTTGATTGAAAATGGTGCTACGGGTCTTTCCTGCGCCTTCGACCTGCCGACTCAGATTGGTTACGATTCCACTGACCCGATTTCCGAAGGCGAAGTTGGTAAGGTTGGCGTAGCTATCGACTCTTTGGCCGATATGGAAACCCTCTTTGACCAGATTGACTTGGGCAAGGTTTCCACGTCCATGACGATCAATGCACCGGCTTCGGTTCTTTTGGCTATGTATATCGCTGTGGCTGAAAAGCAGGGCGTTCCCGCTGACCAGCTTCGTGGTACGATTCAGAACGATATTCTGAAGGAATATGCAGCCCGCGGCACGTATATCTTCCCTCCGCGCCCGTCCATGCGTCTTATCACGAATATCTTTGAATACTGCTCCAAGAATGTACCGAAATGGAACACCATTTCCATCTCCGGTTATCATATCCGTGAAGCAGGTTCCACGGCAGCACAGGAGATCGCCTTTACGATTGCCGATGGTATCGCATACTGCGAAGCAGCCATCAAAGCTGGCCTCAAGATTGATGATTTCGCCGGCCGTCTGTCCTTCTTCTGGAACGCACATAATAACGTGCTCGAAGAAGTGGCAAAATTCCGTGCTTCCCGTCGCATCTGGGCCAAGGTGATGAAGGAACGCTTCCATGCAGAAAAGGATAAATCCATGATGCTGCGTTTCCATACCCAGACCGCAGGTTCCATGCTGACGGCTCAGCAGCCTAATAACAACATCGTCCGTGTTGCTCTGCAGACGGCTGCTGCGGTTATGGGCGGCACCCAGTCCCTGCACACCAACTCCCGCGATGAAGCGCTGGCTCTGCCGACGCAGGAATCCGTTACGATTGCTCTGCGTACTCAGCAGATTGTTGCTTACGAAAGCGGCTTGGCTGATGTGATCGACCCGCTGGCTGGTTCCTACTATGTAGAAGCCATGACGGACAAGATTGAAGCTGAAGCCTGGGATTACATCAAGAAGATTGATGATATGGGCGGTGCTGTAGCTGCTATCGAAAAAGGCTATATCCAGAAAGAAATTCAGGATTCCGCTTATAAATGGCAGATGGATGTTGAATCCGGTGCCCGCACCATCGTTGGTGTCAACAAGTTCCAGATGGAAAACGAAGAACCTCCAAAAGACCTCCTGAAGGTTGATGAAGCTGTTGGCGAACGCCAGAAGGCCAAAGTCAATGCCATGAAGGAAAAACGCGACAACGAGGCTGTTAAAGCAGCTCTGGCTGACCTCAAGAAAGCCTGCCAGGATGAAAACGAAAACCTCATGCCGCATATTCTCGCCGCTGTTAAGACCTACGCAACGCTCGGTGAAATCTGCAACGTGATGCGTGAAGTCTTTGGTGAATACGAGGCTCATGTAAGCCTGTAATGAACAGCGAAACTTAGCTTTTAGCTTGGAGGAATACAAAATGGAAAAGAAAATCAGAGTTCTTGTTGCCAAACCGGGTCTTGACGGTCATGACCGTGGTGCGAAAGTAGTTGCCCGCGCTCTGCGCGATGCTGGTTTTGAAGTTATCTATACGGGCCTGCGCCAGACTCCGGAACAGATTGCCGAAGCTGCCCTGCAGGAAGACGTCAATGTTGTTGCGATGAGCATCCTTTCCGGTGCGCACGGCCATCTTTTCCCGAAAGTTGTGGATCTGGTACGCGGCAACGGCATGACCGATACCCTGATTATCGGCGGCGGTGTTATCCCCGATGGCGATATTCCGGCTCTCAAAGAAGCCGGTGTTGCCGAAGTATTTACGCCGGGCACGCCGACCAGTGATGTGGTCAACTTCATCAAAGAAAATGTAAAGCTCTAACCAATTAAGCAAGTATCTGGTGTTAGGAGGAAAGCTTTGGGGGCTTTCCTTCCTGACACTATTTTCTTGTAAAACTACCAAAACTACCAAAAACTACCGAGAGGTGGTGACAACTTGGATATAGCAAAAGAATTACTTAAAGGCAATCGCCTGGCATTATCCAAGGCGATTACAGCCATTGAAAATGAATATCCCGAAGCCACGGAAATTATGAAGGAAATTTATCCGCATACCGGCCATGCTTACGTGCTGGGGATTACCGGGCCGCCGGGAGCAGGCAAGAGTACGCTTACGGATAAAATTACCCGGGCATACCGCGCACAGGGCAAGACCGTGGGGATAGTAGCAGTAGACCCCACCAGTCCGTTTACCGGCGGGGCTATCCTTGGCGACCGTATCCGTATGAATGAGCTGACCCTTGACGCAGGAGTCTTTATCCGCAGCATGGGCACCCGCGGCAGTTTGGGAGGGTTATCCCATAAGACTGCTGATGCCGTAAAGGCCATGGATGCGTTTGGAAAGGACATCATTATTGTGGAAACCGTTGGGGTAGGCCAGTCAGAGGTGGATATCGTCAAAGCCGCCGATACCACCATGGTGGTGCTTATCCCCGGCATGGGCGATGATATTCAGGCCATCAAGGCGGGGATTCTCGAAATCGGTGATTTGTACTGCATCAATAAATCTGACCTTGACGGGGCAGACAAGCTGGTGCGGGAAATCAATATGATGCTGGATTTGGACAGCTTTATGACAGACTGGCGTCCGCCGATTACCAAGGTGATTGCCAGCCAGAATGAGGGCATTGAGGATTTAATCGGTACAGTCGAAAAGCACAGGGCGTATATTGAAGGCAATGGGGAACTGACCCGCCGCCGCACGAAGCGCACCCGTGATGAAATGCTCGATAT
>DJYL01000114.1:29428-30355 GCA_002448495.1 Pseudoselenomonas ruminantium
TATGTGGAAAAAATCCGTGCTCATGATACCGACCCCTATACGGTTGTGGGCGGCCTGATGGATGAGATGTTAAAAAAATAATTTACATATTTTAGGAGGTTATGCATTATGTTTAAGGTATTAGGTGTAGACCATATTGGTATTGCTGTTGGTGATTTGCAAGAAGTTGGTTCCTTCTGGGGCGATATGCTCGGTTTACCGAACAATGGCGAAGAAACCGTTGAAGAACAGAAAGTAACCACGGGCTTCTTCCCGACGCCGAACGGCAGTGAAATTGAACTCTTAGCAGCTACGGCTGATGATTCCCCGATTGCCAAGTTCATCGAAAAGAATGGCGGCCGCGGTGGCATTCAGCACATCGCCCTGCGTGTGGATAACCTCGAAGCAGCTCTGGCTGACCTCAAGGAAAAAGGCGTACGCCTGATTGATGAAAAGCCGCGCAAAGGTGCTGGCGGTGCCAAGATTGCCTTCGTACATCCGAAAGCCTCCCATGGTGTTCTGCTCGAACTCTGCCAGCGTGATTAATTGCAGCATTTACCGAAATTATTTATCACTAGGTAATAAAAACTTGCAATTTCGCGGCAAATAGTGCAAAATATATAGCGGAGAACACAAAAGCTAATTATATGAGGAGGTCTATAATGGCTACTGTTCAGGAAAAAATTGATTTAATGCATGCCAAAAAGGAACATATCATGCAGGGCGGCGGCGAGGCCCGCATTGAAAAGCAGCATGCGAAAGGCAAACAGACAGCCCGTGAACGTATCGCCAAATTGTTCGATGAAGGTACTTTCGTTGAGCTGGATATGTTTATGAAACATCGCTGCACCAACTTCGGTCAGGAAAAGAAAGACCTGCCCGGCGAAGGTGTCGTGACCGGTTACGGTACGGTTGATGGCCGTTTGGTTTATGCTTACGCACAGGACT
>DJYL01000235.1:0-11537 GCA_002448495.1 Pseudoselenomonas ruminantium
GCTGATTACCAATATTCTCGTCGTCCTTTTGGTGGTTCTGGCAGTTTACACCAAATTGCAGGAAAATGGTATGGAGTCCCTGTTCAAACTGACGGATTTGTACATTTTGGCAGGGGGCATTTTGGGGCTGCTGGTGATTCGCTTTATCGGCAAGCGCAAAAAATAAGTTTTTATAACGAGGTGCGGCAGCATTAAGGAGGCCAATATGGCAGACCAGCATGGTGGGAGCCTCCCTGCCGAAATGGGCGGGATGCAGGCACAGTCCCTGAAAAAAATATTAAGCAACACAATCAATACTATAGAAGATAATAAGTCACAGATATTTGAAATTTACGAGACGGCCCGCTCGGAAGTAGAGAGCAGCCGCAAGCTGCTGGAGGATTTGCGGGAGCAGACCCGGCAGACCATTGAGCGGGTGGATGCCCTGTCCAAACAGGAGCAGCAGGAAAAACAGAAGCTGGTCAAGGTCAGCAGCAACTTTCAGGACTACTCCGAGGAGAAGGTTCGGGAAAGCTATGAATCCGTGAAAAATGTTCAGGTATCTTTGGGCGTAGAGCGGGAGAAGGAAGCAAACCTTCGTTCACAGCGGGACAAACTGGAACTGCGTCTGCGGAATCTGCAGGTCATGCTGGCGCAGGCGGAGCATCTGGCACTAGCTGTTGGCTCTGTGCTTTCCTATTTGAGTACGCAGGTCAATGGCGTAATCTGGAAAATTGAAGCTGTGCAGAAGGAAAAATTTGTCGGAGCCCGGATTATCAAGGCTCAGGAAGAAGAACGCTACCGCATTTCCCGGGAAATCCATGATGGGCCGGCACAGGATTTGGCGAATCTTATTTTCCAGACGTCCATCGCGGAAAAACTGGTAGACTACGACCCGGATGAAGCAAAGCACACTATGCAGGAATTGCGTCAGCAGATGCGGGACTGCCTGGGCAGTGTGCGGGAGGTCATTTTTGATATGCGTCCCATGGCTCTGGATGATTTGGGGCTGGTGGCAGCAATCAATCAGCTTATTGGCCGCATGGCTTCGCGGGGAACACTGGCTGTTGATTATTCGATGGACGGCAAGGTTTACGATTTGCCCAAGCATGTAGAGATAGCCATTTTCCGCATTGTACAGGAATCTCTCAACAATATCTGCCATCATGCAGAAGTGGACAAGGCCAAGGTACGTCTGCTGTATTCACCGATGTCCGTATCGGTGCTGATTGAGGATAACGGCAAGGGCTTTGACCTGGAGGCAAAACCGGAAGCATTGGATGAGAACGGTGAGCCGCTGCCGCCGGAACTGGCAGAGGCCCATAATCATTTTGGCTTGATGGGCATGAAGGAACGCGCCAGAATCATCGGCGCGGAACTTAGCATTAATTCTTCTCCGGGCGCGGGGACGCGGGTGCATTTGCGTGTTCCCCTGCAGATACCACAGGATAAAACAAAGGACGTAAAAGTGGTGAAGACTCCCGAAAAAAAGGGACGAGGTAAATGACTGTAAAGGAAAATCAGTTGCGAGCGCCGGTAGCGGAGGCCATGAAGGCCTACGCGCAAGACGGCGCTCTCGCATTTCATACACCGGGGCATAAGCAGGGGCTGGGGGCACATCCACTCCTGCAGGAACTCATAACCCCGCAGGGATTAAAAGAAGAAGTTTCCCTAATGGAGGAACTCGATGATCTCCACGAACCGACTATGTGCATAAAAGAAGCTCAGGAACTTGCGGCGCAGCTCTATGGAGCCGATGCCGCTTATTTCATGATTAACGGCACGAGCGGAGCCATTCATGCGATGATTATGGGCACGCTGAGTCCTGGGGATACGGTGCTCGTACCCCGCAATGCGCATCGCTCCATGATTGGTGCGTTGATTCTGGCCGGTGTTACGCCGGTTTACATTCAGCCCCGCATTGATGAAAAATTGGGCATTCCCATGGGGCTGCGCTTAAAGGATATCGTGGCGGCGGCGGATAACCATCCGGAGGCAAAAGCCCTGCTGCTCGTCTATCCCACCTATTATGGTGTCACCATTGACCTTGCGGCTGTGGCTGACTTTGTGCATAGCCGCAGCATGCTGCTGCTCGTGGATGAAGCCCACGGCCCGCATTTGAAATTCAGCGATAAACTGCCACAGCAGGCGTTGGATGCGGGTGCAGATATGGCGGCGCAGAGTACGCATAAGATTTTGGGCTCTATGACGCAGACCTCCATATTGCTGGCGCGGGCGGGCCGCGTGGATTTGGACAGGGTGCGTTCGGCGGCCAGCCTTTTGCAGTCCACGAGCCCCAACCAGCTGTTATTGGCGTCACTCGATATTGCCCGCCTGCAGATGGCGGAACAGGGCGAAGTCTTGGTGAACCGGGGGGTGAATCTTGCGGAAAAACTGCGGCAGGCGGTCAATGAAATTCCCGGCCTGTGGAGTTTTGGGGCAGATTATCTGCCAGAAGGTGAAGGGCTGGATTTGACCAAGGTCACGGTAAGTGTCTGCGGGCTGGGGATTACCGGTGTGCAGGCCGAGTCCATTCTGCGCCATCAGTATAAGATTCAGTGTGAGCTGTCCGATGCCTATAATCTGCTCTTTATCATCTCTTATGCAGATACGGAAGCACAGATACGGATTTTGACCAATGCCCTGCAGGGGCTGGCTGAGCAGTTTGCCGGGGCGCAGGAACTTGTCCTGCCCGTGGAGATTCCGCCTGTACCGGCTTTGGGGCTTGAACCGCGGGCGGCGTTCTTTGCCGGACGGGAGACAAGCGATTTTGAGGCGGCGGCTGGCTGTATTGCCGCTGAACAAGTGATGTTCTATCCGCCGGGAATTCCCATTCTGGCTCCCGGTGATGTGATTGAGCCGGAGGCCATGCACTATATCCGCAGTATGCAGCAGCTGGGGCTGAAAGTCGTTGGCCCGGCGGATACGCGACTGAAAACCATCCAAATTGTGAGGGATATTAGCAGATGAAAGGCAAGTTAATCATAATTGAGGCCGGAGACGGCAGCGGCAAAGCCACGCAGACCAAGGCACTCTACGACCATCTGAAAGCTGATGGTCATAAGGTGCACCGCATTGAATTTCCCGATTATGCCGATGATTCCTCGGCGCTTGTGCGCATGTACCTGGGCGGCGCCTTTGGCGAAAAGGCAGCCGATGTAAATGCCTTTGCGGCATCGACCTTTTTTGCCGTTGACCGGTTTGCCTCCTATCAGCGTAAATGGCGCGATTATTATGAGGCCGGGGATATCATTTTAGCGGATCGTTATACCACCAGCAATATGGTGCATCAGGCGGTAAAGCTTACGGATAAAGACGCGCGGGAAGCGTTTCTGGACTGGCTTTGGGATTTTGAGTTTGTCAAAATGGGGCTGCCGGTACCGGATAAGGTAATCTTCCTCGATATGGCACCAGAGGTCGCCGACAAACTCATTGCCGCCCGGGCTGAGGAAACGGCAACCAAAAAAGACATTCACGAGCGGGATACCGATTATCTGCATCGCTGTCATGCAGCTTATCTGGAACTGGCCGATAAATACCAATGGGATAAGGTTATTTGCAATGCGGGCGAAAATCCCCGCAGTATCGAGGCAATCCATCAGGATGTTTACGCATTGGTGGAGCAGATGTTAAAGAAGTAAGGAGCTAACATGATAAAGGAAGTTTTGGTGGTGGAAGGCAAGATGGACGTTGTGGCTATCGACAAGGCCGTAGAAGCCGACTGCATCATCACCGAAGGGTTTAATCTCAAAAAACAGGCGTTAAAAAATATCGAGCAGGCTTATAAAAAGCGGGGCATCATCATCATGACCGACCCGGATTCGGCAGGCGAGCGGATTCGCAGCTATCTCACGAAGCGCTTCCCCAATGCCAAGCACGCCTTTGTACCTGTAGAAGATGCTACGGATAATGACGATATCGGCATTGAACAGGCCAAGCCGGATGCCATCCGCAAGGCGTTGGAGAAAGTGCGCACGATGGACTGGGAGCCGACCAACAATTTCAGCGGGGCGGATTTAATCGTAAATGACCTGTCCGGGGCGAGTGCTGCCGCCAGCCGCCGGGCAAAACTAGGTGCGAAGTTAGGCTTGGGCTTTGCTAATGCCAAGACCTTTTTGAAGCGGCTCAACCATTATGGTGTGACGCGGGAAGAATTTGCCCGTGCCGTAGCGGAACTGAATGCAGAAGGGGAGGAAAACGCATGAGCGAAAAAGCCATACAGCCGAAAATTGCCAGCCGGGAAGTGACGACCCATATTCTGAAGGCCTTTGGCCTGCGCATGAGCAAGAAGCTGGGGCAGAATTTCCTGATTGATGCCGGCATTGTGCAGGGCATTGTGGATGCCGCACAGATTGAACCGGGAGACCGGGTGCTGGAAATCGGCCCCGGCATTGGTACGCTTACGCAGGGACTGGCAGAAGCTGGTGCTGATGTGACGGCGGTGGAACTGGATAAGAAACTGCCTGCGGTTCTGGCGGAAACCCTTAAAGGCTACGACAATGTGCGTATTGTGCCGGGGGATATCCTAAGGGTCAATATTCCTGAAATCATGGGGGATAAGCCCTTCAAGGTGGCGGCCAATCTGCCGTATTATATCACGACACCGATACTGATGGCGCTGTTGGAACGTCATTTGCCCATCACCCATATGGTCACGATGGTGCAGAAGGAAGTGGCCCTGCGCATGGTCGCAAAACCAGGCGGCAAGGATTACGGTGCACTGTCGGTAGCGGTGCAGTATTACACCGAACCGGAAATCGTGCTCGATGTACCGCCGCGCTCCTTCATCCCCGCTCCGGAAGTGGACAGCGTGGTTATCGCCTGCAAGGTACGGGAAACGCCGGCTGTAGAGGTGCAGGATGAAAAGATGTTCTTCCGCGTGGTTAAAGCCGCTTTTGGACAGCGCCGTAAGACGTTGGCCAATGCCTTAAAAGGCGGCGGTCTGCCCAAGGAGCAGGTGCGCGATGCCATGGAACGCGCCGGTATTGACCCGACAAGACGCGGGGAAACGCTTTCCCTGCATGAATTTGCACAGCTTGCAGATGCGTTTAGTGCGCTGGGGTAAGGCTGCATCTATATGCTAAGACGCCTGACGTCTTAGCACTACGATGTAAACAGAACTTGCAAAAAATGCTGAAATCCTCTTGCTACTATGCAAAAAATGTTATACAATTAGGTTCGTGTATTGTATTAGGAAAATATTTCGCTAATGTATAGCAGAAAGCAGGTAGGTTATGGCTGAATCAATCTGGTCCATCCTGCCGCCAGTTATCACCATTATACTGGCGTTGTGGACAAAGGAAGTCTATATGTCCCTGATTATCGGCATCTTCTCTGGTGCAATGCTCTTTACGGGGGGCAACTTCTTGGAATCCACGCTGACCATGTTTAAGGTTATGGCGGACAAGGTGGGCGGCAATGTCAACATCTTGGTATTTTTGGTAATTTTAGGTATCTTAGTGGCGGCAATTACCCGCAGCGGTGCGACCAGTGCTTATGGTGACTGGGCGGCACGCACGATTAAGGGGCGTCGGCAGGCATCTTTAATCACGGCGCTTTTGGGGCTGGTCATCTTTATTGACGACTACTTCAACTGCCTCACTGTAGGTACGGTTATGCGGCCGGTGACGGATAAGTTTAAGATTTCCCGGGCAAAGCTGGCCTACATCATTGATGCCATGGCTGCACCTATCTGCATTATCGCACCGGTATCGAGCTGGGCGGCGGCTGTTGGTTCGTCTTTGCCGGAAGGTTCGGAGATTGATGGTTTTTCGCTCTTTATTCAGACCATTCCCTTCAACCTCTATGCCTGGCTGACGCTGGTGTTCCTGTTCTTCATCACTTGGACGGGCAAGGACTTTGGAGCGATGGCGCATGATGTCAAACGCAGCAATGAACATTTTGAGATTCCCAAGGAATATCAGGAAAGCGGCGAAGTGCACAAAGACCAGCAGGGCAATGGCAAGATTATTGATTTGATTCTGCCGCTTTTGGTGCTGATTGCTGCCTGTGTTTACGGCATGCTCTATACCGGCGGGATTCACGAGGGCAAGAGCATTGCGGATGCCTTTGCGGATTGTGATTCCTCCAAATCTCTGGTGCTTGGTTCCTTTATTGCCTTTGTGTTTACGGGGCTTTTATACCTGCCCCGCAAGGTTATTTCCTTCAATGCCTTCTGTGACAGCTTTGGCTGGGGGTTCAAGGCCATGACACCGGCTATCTTTATTCTCTGCCTTGCCTGGACGCTTTCGGGCATTTGCAGTGACAAGTATCTGAATCTGGGCGGCTTTGTTGGTGGCATTGTCAGTGCGAATGCCACGCTTATCATGCTGCTGCCGCCAATCTTCTTCCTCGTGGCTATCGGTCTGGCCTTTGCCACGGGCACCAGCTGGGGAACCTTCGGTATTCTGATTCCTATTGCGGTGGCTGTTGTAGGCGGCGATGCGCAGATGCTGACCATCTGCGTGGCAGCTATTCTCTCCGGTGCTGTGGGCGGCGACCATGCATCGCCGATTTCCGATACCACGATACTGGCTTCTGCCGGTGCGCAGTGCGACCATTTGGATCATGTGAGCACGCAGCTGCCTTATGTTATGACCGTGGCAGCCTGCTCGCTTATCGGCTATGTGGTGGACGGCTTTACCGGCAATGGTTGGATGGGGCTGGGCACAGCATTTGTGTGTCTCTGTGTGACTATGGTGGTTATTTCTGCCAAAGTAAAATCTTTGGACAAGTAAAGAATGTTTTATAGCAGTGAATTTTGCCGTTCACTGCTATTTTTTATGCTGCTGGAAAATGCCGTTATTGACAGACTTTCTTGACAAATTACATAATTCGTATTAATATTAGCATTGGATTTGAATATATTTGGGAACAGGTGTCCTACGGACTTAATAGGGAATCCGGTACAAGCCGGAGCGGTCCCGCCACTGTAAGGTGGAGTCCTGCATCATATTGTCACTGGGGTAGAAATGCGTACCTTGGGAAGGCGATGCAGGATGATGAAACCGAGCCAGGAGAACTGCCTGTTCTGACATCACCGTGATGCGAGAATTTCGTGTCGTGCCTGCGAGCGATGGGTAGGGGATTGAATCTAAGCGTGGGGACTTTGTGCGCAAGTAGAGGGCAATCTATCTGTATTTCGCAGATGGATTGCCTTTTTTGGTGTACGGGTTTTCACAAGACAAGAGGAGGCTGTGCTATGAGTAAAGAAACTGGCGAGCTGGATTTACAGGCCATCTTGAAAAAGGCCGAGCAGCAGACGGACTTTCCCGATGTGCCACTTGATGAGTTCACTCCACCGACTTATGAGGAGTGGAAAGAGGCCTGTATCACCCTGCTCAAAGGGGCGCCCTTTGACAAGAAGATGTATACCAAGACCTATGAGGGCATCACCTTTGACCCCATGTACTTCCGCAAGGACACGGAGGACATTCTGCCCAAAGAGTCTTTCCCGGGAATGGGGGACTATTTGCGCGGTGCCCAGCCCAGCGGGTATGTGGGCAAGCCCTGGGGCATTGCTCAGGCCTGTGATGAAACCCTGCCGGAGGAAAATAACGAGCTTCTGCGCCATGAGCAGGAGAAGGGCTCGACCATCTATCATATCAAGCTGGACAGCGCGAGCTTAAAGTCCGAAGATGTGCGCAAGGCCGCTGCACCCGGAGATGAGGGCGTGTCGGTGACGAACCTGGACGATATGCACACCCTGCTGAGTGGCTTGAAACTCGATAAATATCCTGTCTATCTCTATGCCGGAGAATCGGCACTGCCGATGTTGTCGCTCTTTGCCGGGGCACTGAAAGCCTCCGGGCAGGATTTGACGAAAATCCGCGGCATTGTCGGTGCTGACCCGTTGGGGGAACTTACGGCGAAGGGCAAAAACAGCAAGGACCTCGAAAGCCTTTACTGCGATATGGCCAAGTGCGCCAAGTGGGCAGTGAAACATGCACCGGGACTCAAAACGGTCTTTGTGCGCAGTGATGTGTACAGCCGTGGTGGGGCCAATGATGTGCAGGAGTCGGCTTATACGCTGGCCACAGCAGTAGCTTATCTGCGGGCTTTGCTCGAACGCGGCCTGACCATAGACGAAGCGGCCGGACAGATAATGTTTGGTTTTTCCATGGGGGCAAACTTTTTCCTGCAGATTGCCAAACTGCGTGCCCTGCGTCCGCTTTGGGCACAGATTGTCGAAGCTTTCGGTGGCAGTAAGGACGCGCAGCGCATGCATATCCATGCGCGTCCCGCATTGTTCTTCAAGACCGTCTATGACCCCTATGTCAATATGCTCCGCAATACCACGGAGATTTTCTCCGGTGTTGTGGGCGGCGTGGATTCTTTTGAAAGCTCGCCCTTTGATGAGCCCATTCGCAAGGGTGATGAATTCTCCCGCCGCATTGCGCGTAATGTGCAGATTATCCTGCAGGAAGAATTCGGCCTATTGCAGCCAATTGACCCGGCCGGTGGTTCGTGGGCCGTGGAAACGCTCACGAAGCAGATGAAGGAAAAAGTCTGGGCCGAGTTCCAGGTAATCGAGGGCAAGGGCGGGATGCTGAAGGCTTTGCAGGAAGGTTATCCGCAGAGTGAGATTGCAACTATTCTTGCCGCCCGCTTCAAGGCTGCGGAAACTCGCAAGGACCGTATCGTGGGCAACAATATGTACCCGAATATGACGGAAAAATTGCTCGACCCGCGTCCCGAAGATGTGGAGGAGAACAAGAAACAGCGTACGGCACAGGTCGAAGCCTATCTGGCCGATATCGACGAAGCCTTTAAGGCGGAAAAAATCAAAGCCTTGCAGAATGGTGAGGGCTGTCTGGTCAGCCTGGCTATCGAAGCGGCACAGGCTGGTGCTACGACGGCTGAAATCGCTGCTGCTTTGGCCGGCAAGGAAAGCGAAACGGTTACGGCTATTGACCCGCACCGCTGGAGTGAACGCTTTGAAGCCCTGCGCAAGACCACGGAGGCTTACAAGGCAGAACATAACGATAATGTGAAGATTTTCCTTGCCAATATGGGGCCAATCCCGCAGCACAAGGCAAGGGCCGATTTCACCACGGGCTTTTTGCAGGTCGGTGCCTTTGAGGTGCTGGGCAATAACGGTTTCCCAACCGTGGAAGAAGCTGCCCAGGCAGCGAAAGAATCCGGGGCTGATGCCGTGGTTATCTGTTCGACCGATGCGACCTATCCCGAAATCGTGCCGCAGCTGGCGCCCAAACTCCATGAAGTCCTGCCCGAAGCGACGGTGTTCTTAGCCGGTGCCGCACCGAAGGATTTGCTTGAAACCTACAACGAAGCCGGTATTGACGAATATATTTCCGTCAAGGCCAACTGCTATAAAATCCTGCAGCTCCTGCAGCAGAAGAAAGGGATGATTGCATAATGCGCTACCAAAATCCTGACTTTACCAAGATGAGCCTGCGGGAACCGACGGGAGCAGATGCCAAAGAGTGGGAAAAACTCTTTTCTGCGCAGGCCGGGGCTGAGTTTGATAACCTTACCCGCCGTACCATGGAACATATTCCCGTAAAGCCATTCTACAACCATGATGAATATGACCATATGAACCATCTGGACTTTGCCAGCGGTATTCCGCCATGCCTGCGTGGGCCATATTCGACCATGTATGTGTTCCGTCCTTGGACGGTACGCCAGTATGCGGGGTTCTCCACGGCGGAGGAATCCAATGCGTTCTACCGCCGCAATCTGGCTGCCGGGCAGAAGGGGCTTTCCATCGCCTTTGACCTGCCGACGCATCGCGGCTATGATGCGGATAATCCCCGCGTAGTCGGTGACGTAGGTAAGGCCGGTGTGTCGGTCTGCTCCATGCTCGATATGAACATCCTGTTCTCGGGGATTCCCCTTGACCAGATGTCCGTATCCATGACCATGAACGGCGCCGTATTGCCGATTCTCGCCTTCTTCATCCAGTCCGGTGTCGAACAGGGCGTGGATAAGAAAATCCTGGCCGGCACGATTCAGAACGATATCCTGAAGGAATTTATGGTGCGCAACACCTATATCTATCCGCCGGAAATGTCCATGCGCATCATCGGCGATATCTTCGAGTACACGACGAAATACATGCCCAAGTTCAACAGCATTTCCATTTCCGGCTACCATATGCAGGAGGCCGGAGCACCTGCCGATATCGAACTGGGTTATACGCTGGCCGATGGCCTGGAATACATCCGCACGGGTATCAATGCCGGCCTGCCGGTGGATGCCTTTGCCAAGCGTCTGTCCTTCTTCTGGGCGATTGGCAAGAACTACTTTATGGAAGTGGCCAAGATGCGGGCGGCCCGCGTGCTTTGGGCAAAAATCGTCAAGTCCTTTGGCGCGCAGGAACCAAAGTCCATGGCGCTCAGAACGCATTGCCAGACTTCAGGCTGGTCGCTTACGGCGCAGGACCCGTTCAACAATATCTCCCGCACGGCGATGGAGGCCATGGGCGCAGCTCTCGGCCACACGCAGTCCCTGCATACCAATGCACTCGACGAAGCTATCGCCCTGCCGACCGACTTCTCGGCGCGCATTGCGCGTAATACGCAGCTCTATATTCAGGATGAGACGCAGGTCTGCAAAATTATCGACCCCTGGGGCGGTTCCTACTATGTGGAAGCCCTTACCAACGAAATCATCCGCCGTGCCTGGGCGCATATTCAGGAAGTCGAAGCTTTGGGCGGCATGGCCAAGGCCATCTCTACGGGTCTGCCCAAGATGCGTATCGAGGAAGCCGCTGCCCGCCGTCAGGCACAAATCGACTCTGGCAACGAAACGATTGTGGGCCTGAACAAGTACCGTCTCGAAAAGGAGGACCCGCTGGAAATCCTCGCCATCGACAACACCGCCGTGCGCAATGCACAGGTGGAACGCCTCGAAAAACTGCGGCGTGAACGCAATGAAGACGATGTGCGCCGGGCGCTTGAAGCGATTACCAAGGCTGCGGACAGCCGCGATAACGGCAATCTTTTGGAATGTGCCGTAGAAGCGGCGCGCGTCCGTGCGTCGCTGGGCGAAATCTCCGATGCCGTCGAAAAGGTTTCGGGCCGCTATCAGGCGGTTATCCATACCATTTCGGGTGTGTATTCTTCCGAATTCACCGACAAGACGGAACTGGAGAAGGCCCGCTCCATGGCCGATGAATTTGAAGAACTCACGGGCCGCCGTCCGCGCATCTTCGTGGCTAAGATGGGCCAAGACGGCCATGACCGTGGCCAGAAGGTTATCGCCTCGTCGTTTGCGGATATGGGCTGGGATGTCGATGTGGGCCCGCTGTTCCAGACACCGGCAGAAACGGCGCAGGATGCCGTGGACAACGATGTGCATATGGTCGGCTTCAGCTCGCTGGCTGCCGGTCATAACACCCTCCTGCCGCAGTTGGTCGACGAACTCAAAAAGCTGGGCCGTGAGGATATCATGGTCTGCATTGGCGGCGTAATTCCTGTACAGGATTACGACAATCTCTATGAGCATGGTGCGGTGGCGATTTTCGCGCCGGGCACCAATATCCCGGAGGCCGGCATTAAGCTCTTGACCCTGCTGATTGACCGGGCGAAGGA
>DJYL01000235.1:11745-11882 GCA_002448495.1 Pseudoselenomonas ruminantium
GCACTGCAAAGCGGGAAGATGAAACCGAAAAAACGGCTGATCATGTCCGAAGATGACTATGTGGATGGGGTGCTGAAGGGGGACAGGATGACGCTTTCCCGCGCCATCACGCTGATTGAAAGCAACAGCCCCCGCCA